>JASDTK010000160.1:0-3059 GCA_041891555.1 Oscillospiraceae bacterium | reverse complement strand
ATTCATATCAGGTCGTCTCCCTTCCTACCGGATTCACCATGGCTTTGCGTTTACCCATCCTGTAGGAAAGCCACGCTCTGAATACGGGCGACTGGACTGCGACTATTATTATTACTATTACAGCCTTGACCACAGGGGCCTGATCGGTGGAAACACCCATAGCCAACAGCGTTGTGCTGATGGCCTGAATCGTGTAGGCCCCGACGATGGAACCGGCAAGATTAAACTTACCGCCGCCCAGACTGTTGCCGCCCAGCGCAACCGCCAGAATGGCGTCCAGCTCATAATACAGTCCGATATTATTCGAGTCCGCGGAATAAATGCGAGAAGAAGCAACTATGCCGGCAATACCTGCGCAAAGCCCGCAGACAACATAGCAAAGAAAACAGATCAGGTCGGAGTTGATTCCCAAAAGTCTCGCCGCCCTGCCGTTTATACCAACCGATTGTATGTAAAGGCCCAGAGATGTCTTCTTCAGTAAAATCATGGCTATTGCTATGACAATGATAGTGACGAAAATTGGAGTCGGTATAGGACAGCCGGGAATGAAATTGCCCAGATACTTGTAGGGCTCATATCTGATATAAGTAATCTGATTGTTGTTCAGCAGCAGCCCAACCGCCCGAGCCGCCGTGAAAAGAATCAGTGTTGCAACCATGGGCTGTATTTTCAGCTTGGAAACCAGCGTGCCGTTAAAAACGCCGCAGACGCCGCCCATCAGGACGCCGCCCAGCATGCCCACGGCCATCGGAACAATCAGAGTCTCGGTCGTGTTTACTCCGTAACCAGCAAGTAGCATGCAGCAGAAGCAGGCGGAAAGACTCATCACCGAACCGACAGAAATATCAGTTCCGGCTGAGACTGCAATAACCAGCGTCTGCCCTACGGCAAGAATGGCAATTTCACTGCCTCTGTTTAAAATATCAATCAAGCGTCCGTATAATACTCCGTTGTTTATTGCAATCGAGAAGAAACCGGGACTCTTAATCAGGTTAATAAGAAGAACCAGCACGAGACAAAGGAAGGGTAAAAACAGAGGCTTTTTTGATATTGTCTTAATTCTATTCATATCCTTTCACCTCCCGCAATCCCGGATGACACGCTCGCGTGAGCTCTGCTGTCTTCGGGCTCGTCACTTCCGGCTATCGCCGCCATAACGCTTGCCTGTGTCATTTCTCCTTCTATCTCGCCCACTTTTTCGCCGTCACGCATTACGCACATTCTGGAACAGGTACGAATCATTTCATCAATTTCCGAAGAGATAAAGACCACGCTCATGCCCTCGGACGCAAATTTAAGCACGAGCTTTTGAAATTCCGTTTTAGTACCTATATCAATACCGCGTGTGGGCTCGTCAAGAATCAGAAAGTCAGGCTGAGTGCAAAGCCAGCGGGCCAATATTGCCTTTTGCTGATTGCCGCCGGAGAGCTGATTGACAGGAGTCTCCCGAGTGGCTGTTTTAATATGAAGCATATTGATGAACTTATCAGCAAGCTCATTTTGCTTGACCGGAGGAAGTGTCTTGAATATGCCCTGACGCGCCTGCAAAGCCAGAACAATGTTCTCTCGAACTGACAGTTCGCCGATAAGCCCGTCGGTCTTTCTGTCATCAGGCAGAAACCCCATACCGGCTTTGATAGAATCAATGGGTGCCTTGGCTTTCAGAGCTTTGCCGTTCATCATAAGAGAACCGGTCTGCGCGCGGTCAGCTGAGTAGATACAGCGCACCATTTCGCTCCGCCCTGAGCCCAAAAGACCTGTGACACCAACGACCTCACCCTTATGTATCTGGAAATCGAAGGGCTTGATTGTACCCTTGTGGCTGAGCCCTTTTGCGTCAACCATTATGTCTTCGCCTATGGACAAGCCGCCTTCCGGTTTTATGGAAGCCAGATCATCAAAGTCCTTGCCCAGCATGGCCGCGACCAGCTTGACGCGCGGCAGTTCCTTAACGGTATATTCGCCCACATACTGACCGTTTCGCAAAACCGTAATGCGGTCGCAGACAACGTAAACCTGTTCCAGAAAATGAGTTACAAATATGATGCCTACGCCCTCTTCCTTCAGATGAAGCATCAACTTAAAAAGCTTTGAAACCTCGTTGTCATCCAAAGCGGAGGTTGGTTCGTCCAAAATCAGAGCCTTGCATTTCATATCGACTGCGCGTGCTATGGCAATCATCTGCTGGATGGCGAGCGAATAGTTCTCCAGTGTTTTCGTCACATCCACATCAATATCAAGATCATCCATAATCTTTCTTGCTTTGACGTTCATTGTACGCCAATCTACAAAGCCCAGTTTCGTTTTTGGTTCGCGGCCAATGAACAGGTTCTCCGCCACCGACAGGTTGGGGCAGAGGTTTACTTCCTGATAGACCGTGGCGATGCCGTTCTTCTGTGCCTCCAGAGGCGAGCGGTTGACCATCGGTCCGTCAACGCCGTCCATATGAATTTCTCCGTTGTCAAAGGGGTAAACACCGGTCAAAACCTTGATAAGCGTCGACTTTCCCGCGCCGTTTTCGCCCATCAGCGCGTGAATCTCGCCTTTTCGTAAGGTTATTTTCGCGTTGTCTAGCGCCTTGACTCCGGGAAATGTCGTTGTTATGTTGCACATGGTTAGTAGAATTTGATCTTCCATAAGCTCGATACGACCCTTTCTGTTTGATAAGCCCTACAGACGAATGACGTTCCCTTACCGAATTCGCCGTGAATACATAAAGTATTTTCGTCTAAAAAACTAGTGCATATTATGAAAAAGGGGGGCTCTGGAAGAAGGAGCCACCCCTTTTTGTCTGAACGCAAATCGCACTCTTGCTGATCAATCAGTACGTTGCTGATCAGAATAGCGGCCTGACTATGTTGTTATACTTAATAGGAAGCGTCGGCAATTGCCTGTGTAGTAACAACCAGCGGCTCGGTGACCTCTTTGCCAATGCTGTTGGTGTATGTAACATCCTTCAGAATGTCTTCGTTTACATACCAAGGTTCAGCCATGAAGGTCTTTGCGTCGACCTTTTCGCCAGATTCAAGCTTTTTGATGGTATCGGCAAGGAACTGGCC
>JASDTK010000159.1:1318-3103 GCA_041891555.1 Oscillospiraceae bacterium | reverse complement strand
CCTGGAGATGTGTATAAGAGACAGTTTATGTACCGGGCAAACAGATTACTTTGGCACATGTGATTTCAAAACCGGCTCCCGTTATCTACGAAAAGCTGGGGCTGGACTGTGAGGGAGTTAATTTTTCGAAATGGTCAATTGGCATCATGAAATTCACTCCCTGGGAGGCGGCTCTTATTTCAAGCAACATTGCGCTGCAGAGCGGGGAGGTTGAACTGGGGTTTGTGGATCGCTTTATGGGCACTCTCGTAATAACCGGAAGCATAACAGCGGTTACATGCTCAATCGAAAGTGTCGTCAGATACTGCAGGGATACCCTCGGTTTCCATGTGGCAAGGATTACAAAGAACTGAAAGGCAAGCAATGAGTGAAGAACTTCAGGACGGAAATAATGTTCCTAAAAAGAGTAAAAAAGTAATGCTGGTCGGTCGGTCCGAATGTGGAAAGACCACTTTGATACAGGCGCTGGAAAAACGCGCAATACAGTATCAAAAAACACAGGTGATTGGGTTTTCAAAGAAGATGGTTGACACCCCGGGCGAGTATATGCAGGTGCCGAACTTCGGAAGAGCGCTTGCAGTATATGCCTATGAAACGGATATCATCGCGTTTTTGGCCAGCTCTACCGAAGATTACTGCGTATTCAGTCCCAATATCGTTCCGCATATTAATCGGGAGGTGGTGGGCATCGTCACCAAATGCGATTTGCCGGGAGGCTACCCTGATACTATAGTTGGGTGGTTGAAAAATGCGGGATGCAAAAAAATTTTTAAGGTGAGCGCTTACACCGGAGAGGGAGTTGATGAACTAAGAGACTATCTATTTAGTGACTAGAGCAGTAATCGACGAAGGAGCAAAAGCTCATAAAAACTGGGTATAGACTGTAGATTGTACCATTAATTTATCCGGTTCGGCGTTAGACGCCTTAATAAGTAAGTATATGTGTATATACATATGTACAAATAAATTATTACGTAAGGAGACAGTATTATGAAAAGTATCGTATTCCCCGGCAAATTTCTTTTCGGCAAGGGTATCCTATCAGACCTCGAAACTTATGTAAAACCTCTCGGCAAAAAATTACTGGTAATTTCCAGCAAGTCCGTTATGGGAATTGCAAAGGAAAAGATTACAGGTGTCCCTGCCGAGTTCGTTCTGTTCGGTGGAGAATGCTCACGCAACGAGATTAGCCGTCTTGCAGGAATAGCAAAGGAAAATGGCTGTGACTGCGTAGTCGGTATTGGCGGAGGCAAATTGCTTGACACTGCGAAGTCCGTTGCTTACGATCTGGGCAATCCCGTGGTAATCGTGCCGACTATTGCCGCAACCGATGCTCCTTGTTCAGCACTATCCGTCATTTACACAGACGACCATGTTTTTGAGGCATATGCTTGGCTGCCGGCAAACCCGAATATGGTTCTGATAGACACGGAAATTGTTGGCAAAGCTCCTGTTCGTTACCTTGTATCCGGCATGGGCGACGCGCTTGCAACTTTCTTTGAAGCACGCGCTGTCAAGGCATCCAACTCCAACACCTGCGCTGTCGCGGTTCCCGGCAAGCAGACTCTGTCAGCATACGCACTTGCGGAACTCTGCTACAAGACCCTTATAGCTGAAGGCGTAAAGGCTGTTCGTGCTATGGAAGCGGGAGTTGTAACCGACGCTGTTGAAGACATCATCGAAGCAAACGTCCTTCTTTCCGGAATAGGCTTTGAGTCCGGCGGACTTGCAGGCGCACACGCCATCCATAACGGCCTGACGGTTCTGCACCAGACACATGATGTG
>JASDTK010000159.1:0-1308 GCA_041891555.1 Oscillospiraceae bacterium | reverse complement strand
CGCCTTCGGCCTCAGTTCCCAGCTCGTCCTCGAGAATTCATCTCTCGAAGAAATCAACTCCATTATCGGCTTCTGCAAAGATGTCGGACTTCCCACACCGATTGCCGAAATCGGTCTTGCTGGCGTAAGCGACGAGGATCTCATGAAGGCTGCCGAGGCGGCTTCCGTTGAGGGAGAAACGATCCACTGTGAGCCTCTGGTTGTCACTGCCGATAAGGTGTTCGCCGCTATGAAGGCTGCGGACAGCATGGGCAGAGCATACAAAGGCTGATTGGCATGCTAAAGTAAGAAGAGATTAATTATATTTTAGAAGGAGAGAATAATATGAAAATATTAACAGCATTAGGAATCAGCATTGGCGTTCTTGCCGGAGCTCTCTGCATCCTCTGCAATCTTCTCGGAGACACAGGAATTTCCTGGATAGCAATCGCTGCATGGCCCGGATTTGTAGCATGGGCCTGCTACTTCGCAATCGGCGGAGAGACCAGAAAAGAAAAGCTTACAAAAGTCATGGCTTCCAACACGGTTGGCGTTCTTTGGGGCTGGGTCATGGTTTTTATCGGTGTTAAGGTTCTCGGCTTCATGAACATTGACGGCGTAGCCGCTTTTGGCGTCGGCATTGCGGTTGTCATCGGTGCCTTCTTCCTCTGCGTTGAAGCAAACATCAGTATCCTGTCCTTCGTACCGGGCGCCTTCTGCGGCTGTGCCTCAGCTTTTGGCTTTGGCGCGGCAGGAGATGCTAAGCTTATCGTTCCGCTCCTCCTCTCAATGTGGGTCGGCGCCGTACTCGCGCTTGCTTCCGATGTATGGGGCAATGCAATGGTGAAAGCACCCGGTGCAGCTCCGGCGAAAAAATAACTTTGGCACAGATTGACTGATAGACACAGTTTATCTGGTAATACTAAGAAGTTTCCCTCTGAAGGTGGGTTCCCGAAGTGCGGCTTCGGCAGCACATCTTCAGAGGGAAAATATTAGAACCTGTTTCAGCAATGGAGGAAAATATGAAAGAGTTTAGCTTCAGTACGCATATATATTTCGGAGAATGTGCTCTTAATCGCTTGAATCAGGTGATAAACAAACGCGTACTGATAGTTACCGACGAATATATGCATAGCTCTGGAACAGTAGATTATATTGCGGGCTTTCTGACGAATTGTCAAATCAATTTTTTTGACAAAGTGCGTCCCGACCCGTCTGTTGAAATAGTATCGTTGGGAGTAAAAGCTGTACTCGAAATGAAAATACAGGTAATAGTTGCTCTCGGCGGCGGCTCGGCTCTGGATGCGGCTAAGGCCATCAGCGTTATTT
>JASDTK010000158.1:0-3108 GCA_041891555.1 Oscillospiraceae bacterium | reverse complement strand
GTAGTGGAGGTGGACTATGAATCATGATGATTTTTTCCCATGAGCAGCTTGACGAACTCGGGGAGGGCTTGATTCGGCAGTATTTGGGCGGCGAGGCGGATCGCTGTCTGTGCGTGGATATTGAGGGGTTCGTGACGGACTTCCTCGGGCTGCCGCTTCTGTATCGCTCCTTTGCCGAGCAGGACACCGATAAGATCGGTTTCATCTCAGACGGCATTACGCCGATTCGAGTCTATGAGCAGCGAAAGATTGTGCCAATGATTTTCCCTAAGGGCGCTATTGTAATTGAGAATTTTCTGCGCCGCGAAAAAGAGAGTGGGCGGCGGAGATTCACCATCAGTCATGAAAGCGCACATTTCGTAATGGATCGAACCGTTCCCCAGGCGAGCTTCCATCGTGAGTATGACAACGAACGGATCTATTCCCCCGCGGAGCTGAAGGATCTGTTCAGTATTCGGGAAACGCAGATCGACCGGATGGGTGCGGCGCTGCTGATGCCCCGGTTTATGGTTTGGAACGTGGCGGCGGCATTTGGCGTGCCAGACGGCGTCCCGATATTCGGGGAAAGCGTTCTCAAGGTTTCGGATCGTCTGCTGATTCAGGAGATGGCCAATGCAATGGGCGCGTCCTTTGCGGCTTTCCTGATCCGGCTCCGGGAGTTGGGCCTGCTGCAGCGACACGATATCTCGGAATACATCACCACAGAAATGGGGCTTGGAAGGTCTGGTGATCCGCTGTGACACAGGTGCGCGTCTATCAGCAGAAAAATGAGCTTTCTCGGGAGGTCAGGCAGAAGCTGGACAACTCCCGGCAGGAGGCGGCCAGCCTGACGCTGCGGGATATCACCTGCCCCTATTGCGGCTATCTCGTAGAGCGTGTCTTTTCAGATATCACCGGCCACAAAATGGTGTTTTGCAAAAAATGCAAAGAAGAATACCCGGTCAACCTCGGCTATTTCCGCCGCATGAAGCGTGGACGCTATGCTGTTTATCCGCAGCGGGAACGCCAGCACCGATAACAACAACTGAATAAACTGCAATACTTTTAATCGAGCAAGCGGAGAGAAACCGGCGTAAGCCGTCAGAGACTGCCAAGCGCCGTACGGAGTCGGATTGAGTACATCTATTACTCAGTCTGATTTGTACGGCGCTTTTTTGCTGCCCGGATTATCTTCGTACTGCGTTAAAAGTCCTTTTCCGACCGGCTCGGGAAAGGACTTTTTATGTTTCTGTCCCAATGGCAATGCCAGATCGCTGAATATCCCTGACTTCCGAATTTTTGCTTTTCCACAAAAATTCAAAAATTCGGAGGTTAAGAAAATGAGTTACAACAACGCGCTGGAGAAAAAGAGGTTTCAAAAAGAATGGCAGAAAATCCGTGTGGAATATGAGGCGGCGGGAATGGACGAGGACTGCATCAAAAAAATGTACGACTTTGACTGGAAGTACCATCTGAGCAATCGCCGCTATCGGGAGCATACGCAGCCCCTCAACGAAAAAGCGTTGGAGGACGAGGATGACGGAATGTCGCCCCTGCTTGAAAAATTTGCAGAATGCGTTTCTTGCAGCATGGATTTTGCGGAGGGCGATTTGGGCTTTTGGCGTGTGGAGGAAATTGAGGATGGACGGCTTGCAGCGAGGCTCAAGGCTCTGCCAACCGCCAGCTTGGAGCTCATGATCCTCTTCGCGGTAGATGGTTACACACAAACTGAAATTGCCCGGCTTCAACATACCACAAGGCAAAACATCTGCAACAAAATCAGCAGAATCAAGAAAATTCTGAGATGACCGTGTACAAAAGGCTGTTTTCACCGGCTACCACTTGAGGGGACAAATAGGATTCTCCTCATTGCTCTTTGAAAAATACCGCCATGGCGGTCATATCCGATAGCGAGAACACATTAGCTGACGGTCCTGTGAAACAGGAAAGCGATACCGGGGATGCGCCAAGACCCGCCTGTGGAGATTTCTCCATGAAGCGACGGCCAAAAGGCGGCGAGCGCGCACCCATCCCTGGTCGGCGGTTTTGGCAAGCCGCTCGCAACGACTCCGTCAGCCTACAATGATACTTCCGTCCAGCCACAGTCTCAAACAATGGGGGCGGTCCGGAGAGATCCTCGGGAGGGTTCGATTCCCATGAAGTGGCGCCAGCCGCTGTTCTCGCTTGTCGCCTTAGCTCGGGAAGTAGTGTCGAACAGAGCCAGCACAGAATTAAAAACGGAGGCCGCTCAAATGCACGGAAGCAAGCCCATGCTTGTCTAACCAACCCGAGCGGCCTCCCTTCTACATATAAAACGACGGAGGTATATCTCATGAATCAGAATTTTCACGATTTTTATCGGGGCGAAATCTATTACGCTTTTCTGGAACCGGCTTACGGCCATGAACAGGGCGGGACACGCCCTGTCCTCATCCTGCAAAATGACGTCGGCAACTACTACTCCCCAACAGTTATCGTCACAGCGGCTACCACGCAGAAGCATAAGAAGCAGAACCTGCCCACCCATGTTGAATTGGAAAATGTAGAGGGACTGCCGGATACATCCGTTTTCATGCTGGAAGTTCTCCGAACCATAGATAAGCGCCGAATCCGCAGCTGTGCTGGCAAACTCACCGATGAACAGATGGATCGGATCGATACCGCGCTGCGAATCAGCCTTCAGCTGGATGAGGACGCCTATCTTCCCACAGAAGTGGAGGCTCCTTGATGAATGCCGTGCTGAAGGTTGATCCAGAGTTTGAATCCATCTGCCCTGTATTGACCAATGACGAATATGCGCAGCTTGAAGAAAACATTCTCTCCGAGGGACTTATCCTCACGCCGCTCGTTGTGTGGGATGGAACCATTATCGACGGCCATAACCGCTATAAGATCGCGCAGGCACATCCCGGGATCGAGTTTAGAACGCATGAAAAGCATTTTGAGAGCCGCTATGAGGCGCTGTCGTGGATCTGCAAGAACCAACTCGGTCGAAGGAACCTGACACCACAGGACAAGAAATATCTTGTTGGCAAACGATACGAGGCCGAAAAAAAGGCCAATGGAGCGGTAGACGGTTTTCGTGGAAATCAGCACACAAAGTTGGTAGTGGATCAAATTGATCCACTA
>JASDTK010000157.1:18636-20538 GCA_041891555.1 Oscillospiraceae bacterium | reverse complement strand
GATATAGACGCCGTTATTGTTCCCACGCTCTGCGACACGCTCAAATGCCTCGGTCAGAACTTCAAGGTTGCCGTGCCTTCAATAAAACACATCCAGTTTACCTACCCTCAGATGCGCAAAATAGACGCGGGAGTAAGCTTCCTTGAGAGCGAATACGGTCGTGTTCTTAAGGCGCTTGAGGAGGTTTCCGGCACAAAGGTTTCCGACAAAGCGATTTCGGACGCGATTGACGTGTTCAACGACAACAGAAAGGCGCTCCGCCGCTTTGCGGAGCTTGCCTCCGAGCACACGGACGTCATCACGCCGGCTGTTCGTCATGCGGTGATTAAGAGCGGATTTTTCATGGAGAAGCCGCAGCATACGGCGCTTGCAAATGAGCTCTGCGACGAGCTTTCAGCCCTGCCCGTCAGCAAAAAGGGAAAGAGAGTTCTTCTTAGCGGCATCATGGCCGATGACGACGCTATGCTGGGTATTCTTGCGGAAAACGGCCTTGACGTTGCAGTTGACGATCTCGCTCAGGAGACAAGGCAGTTCCGCTATGACGTTCCGACGGAGGGCGGCAGTGCAATGCGCCGCCTTGCGCTGTGGTGGCAGATTTTTGAGGGCTGCTCGCTTGCCTATGACCCTGAAAAGAAGCGCATCGACATGATACTTGCCGATGTCGACAGGTTTGATGCCAAGGGAGTCATCGTCTGCATGATGAAGTTCTGCGACCCGGAGGAATACGACTATCCTCTGCTCAAGGACGCGCTCGAGAAGAAGGGCGTTCCGTGCCTATACATGGAAATCGACCAGAAGGCCGAGGCGCAGGCGCAGACGCGTATTCAGGCGTTTTCGGAAATAATTTAGTCCCTTACCGTTCCGGACCCGGATGCCCGAGTGTAAATGCCTTCCCTCCTTTTAAGCATATTACATGGCGGCATCCGGGTCCGGCTCTTTTTAGTTTGGGATGCGGGTGGAAATTGGGTTGGAAATATGGAACTGAAAATACTAATCAAAAACGGCTATATAGAGGGGACGGCCGAAAACGGCGCCCGGGCCTGGAAGGGTATACCCTATGCTGATAAATACACGGGAGTTCATCGCTTTAAGGAGGCAAACCCCTGTGAAAAATGGGAAGGCGTACTTAAAACAAGTGCCTTCCCCAGGCCGGCACCGCAGCTTCCGAAAAAAGTCTGCGGAATAGAAGAGGGAGTGCCGACGGGTGAGGAATCCCTCTGCATAAATATCTGGGCGCCGGAACAGACGGATGAAAAAAGGCCGGTCATAGTCTGGATATACGGCGGAGCCTTTGTTTCGGGCGACGCGGGTCTGGATTTGTACGACGGGGCGAGGCTGGCTTCCGAGAAGAACATGATAGTCGCAAGCTTCAACTATCGCATAAACGCTCTGGGCTTTCTGGATTTCAGCTCCGTAATCCCCGAGGCGCAGAGCAATGTCGGACTGCGCGATCAGGTTCTGGCGCTGAAATGGATTTATGAAAACATCGAGGCCTTCGGCGGAGACAGAGAAAATATTACGATTTTCGGACAGTCCGCAGGAGGGCATTCCGTAACTACGCTTTTATCAATTCCCGCCGCGCGGTCTTACATAGCGAAGGCCATCGCCATGAGCTCCTACCCGCTGAGTGTAAACACCAGAGAACAGGCGGCTTCTTATGCGGCAAGATTTCTCGAAATTATGGGGATTGAAGCAAAGGACGCGCGGAAGCTTTTTACTGTTCCGGCGGACGAGCTTGTGGCGGCGGCAAAAAAGCTGGAGGACGAGGTAAGCGCAGGCACGCCGCTGGCGGCAGCGCCCGCGAGAGGGACAACCACGGCGTGGCGCTTTTTAGCCTCCAGAAACAACTGCTCACCAGACTGCTCCAGATCGAGCTTTGGGTTCGCAACCAAGATATGGCGG
>JASDTK010000157.1:11671-18626 GCA_041891555.1 Oscillospiraceae bacterium | reverse complement strand
TGGAGGACGAGGTAAGCGCGGGCTGTAATTTTGAATTTGCGTTCGCACCGGTCGTGGACGGCGATTTTCTCCCTGTCACCCCGTTTGAATCGGCTTTTTCGCCCACGGATAAAACTATTCCGCTGATAATGGGCAATGTAACGGACGAGGGGAGCATGTACGCGTTTTCTCCGATTCCGTTCTTCCCGACTACCGACGCAACAATCGAGAAGTTTTTTGAGCAAAACAAAGACTGGGACAGAAACGCTGTTGAGACCTTGTACGGAGCCTATCCCGCAAAGCGGAGAAAGGATAAACTGGGCGGGGATATACTCTTCGGGGTACCCTGCTTACTGTATGCCGATGCCTACAGTAAAAACGCCCCTGTCTGGATGTACCGCTTCGCATATCATCCCATAGCTCTAAGACTTAAAAAGCTCTATACAATGCATGGAACGGATATGCCGTTTGCGTTCAACAATCTTAAGTGTACAATAGCAAAGCAGTCGCTCTCGCTGACTCTCAACAAGTCGGCGGCGGAGCGCATAAAAAGAGACTTCAGCCGTGAGCTTGCTTCTTTCGCGGTCACGGGAAAAGCAAGCTGGGAGCCCTATTCTGAGAGCGGAAGGATATGCAGGGAGTTTAACAAAAAGAACGGGACAGCTTACCATCCGCTTACGCAAAACGCGGAGGTTTTCAAAAAGACGCTGTTTTTCAAAAGGAAGACGGAATTATCAAAGCTGACAGATACAAACAGCTAAACAGAAAAGGGCTCTTATCCGAAGCGGATAAGAGCCCTTGAATATTAATGACAGAGGTTTATACGTATTTTTCAAAATAGAAGAAGGTCTCGTCCTCGCCCGATTTTTTCATACAGGAGGAGAGCATTTTGAAGGACGCCTCGTTTTCCCTGTAGCACTTGGCGACGACCCTGTTCAGGTGCACCCTGTAAAGCGCCCAGTCCGCCACCGCCGAAAAGGCCTCAGCACCGTAGCCGTTTCCGGCGTATTCCTTGGCGATGCGGCAGCCGAGCTCAGCGTCGCCCCTGTAGTTGAAGCGGTAGAGCACAGCCTCGCCAATCATCTTTCCGTCCAGCCTCACTGCGAAGTTGACGGCGGAGCAATGCCCGAAGTCGTGCTTTGCAACATCATAGAAACTGCTCTTTTCAACAGGTTTTCCAAGCCCCGCGACATCGTCATAGCCCCACCAGCGGTTTCGCTCCGTATCCAGCACGAGTTCATTATACACGGGTATGTCCTCCTCCGTAATGGAGGAGAGAGTAAGCCTTTTCGTTTCGAGCAGAGGGATTTCCTTAACGTGGCACAAAAGCTCGTTAAGCGGCTCGAAATAATACTTCGGCGCGAGCTTTGCGGGCTCATACTGCAGCTTGGAAATGCGGAGTCCTCTGTCGGCCGCGTCGTCCTCTCGGTTGATGCACTTTATGCCTTTTCCGAAGTACTGAGCAAAGGCCTGTACGAGCGTCGGGTAGACCCCCTCATAGGAGTATAGTGCCTTTTCGATGTGAATGATGAGTGTTGAACCGCACCTTTCGGCGAGCGAGAGGGCAATCAGCTTCGTCCCGTCAAAGATGCCGCCGGCCATAAACCAGGGCTTCTTAACGAGACGAAGCATCTTCTTGGCAAGAGCCAGTTCACGCTCCGCCCTGAAGTCGGTTTTTCCAAATTCGACTTCGAAGTTTTTCCAGAAAACCTCAATGGCGGGAAAATCGCTCTCCGATAGCTCGCGAAAAACGGCGCAGGGATAAGAGCGCTGGAACTTTTTGATGTGGTTTCGCTGCCCGCCGTATTTACGCCCTACGAAATTCTGCAAATCCTCCGCGTGATAGATATAATCTCTCCATGTGCGTATGTTGCTGACCTTTGAGTAGGGATAGCGCGAAAGCAGGACGGGTGCCTTGCTCTCGGGTACGACGGAGATCACGAGCGGAATGCCGTTTTCGATACAATAACTCTCAATGGTATGAAGGGCGGCCTCCTCGTCCCCGTCCTGCCCTGCTACGGGGTAATCGAAGACGTAACGCCCGTCTATGTGGTTTCTGATAATAAGACAGCCGTCCGACTCCGCCCATTCGGGGTGCAGGACTGTTTTCCACATCAGTTTCGTTCCGACGGAGTATTCGCAAAGACCGTAAGCACAGTCCTTATAGTAGCTGCGCAGTCTAGCTCCATCCGCCTGTGTAACCGGTTTGAATGTCAGCATTGTTTCAATCCTTATCCTAAGTGTAAACTCTGTGAATTATCGGCATTTTTTCTTTTTCTGATACTATTTCTGCTTTCTGGAGATGTTCATCAGGGCCAACGTATAGAATACCGCCGCTGTGACAAGCAGAATAATAACGCTCGTTAGCGGCGCAACGGGCTTGTCGCCGCCGAAACTTAAAGTAACGCCCATCATATTGTTGAAATTGTTTATTGCCTCCGATGGCGCGCCCTTGAAGCTCTCCGCCAGAGGGGCCTCCATCATGACCTGCCTGAAAAGCACGGCTCCGTGAGATACGGGGAAACAGCGGACTACCCACTGAACGCCGTCGGGGAGCTGACCTATCGGCAGATAAATACCGGTCAAAAAGCCGATAACCGTGCCAAGAATAGTGCTTGCCGTCGCAAAGCCGTTGCTGCTTTTGAAAAACGATACCATAAAAAGTATCAGGGAAGAGTTGCAAAGAGTGCAGACAACAATCAGACCCAGCGTTTTCAAAAGTGCGGCCAAATCCAGAAGCCTGCCTCCGCCGGACAGTATGTAGAGTTCCGCCAGAACAAGCGTTATGACGCTCATGATTATTCCGATTATTACGGCGCCGATTATATAGCCGCCCGTGATGTTCCGGCTCCCGACGGGAGAGGACGCAAAATCCTTGGTGATTTTCTTTTCTCTATCCTGAACCATTATGCCGTATGCGCCCATCGTCGTCGTGACAGAGGTGACCGCGAGGATGCCGGCCATAATCCAGCTGTCCATCAGGAAACGGACGCCGGGAACGTCTTTCATGCTGCTGGTCCAGACATCGCCGAGGAAAAGGGCGTAAAGCCCGATAATGATAAATACAGCGAGTAGCGAGAAGAAAACAGAGGATTTGTCTTTAAAGAAGACCTTCAGGTTACGCACGCCAAAGCTTATCATTCCCTTATCTCCTTTCCCGTGATGGTGATGAAAACATCATCCATTGTGCCCTTGATGACCTCAAAGCTCTCAATCAGGTTCCGGCAGCTTTCAATAATCGGAAGTGCGTCAAGAGTTGATGAAAGCGGTACCGAGACCGTGTCCGCGACCACTGTGCAGGGGAGACCCTTGCTTTTTAATAAAGCCTCAAGCTCTGCGATTTTATTGGAAGAGACGAGGAGCCTGTCGTAGGAGTATTTTTCCTTAAGCTCCGAAGGTGTGCCTTTGGCGGAGATTTCGCCTTTGTCGATGACTATGACATAGTCTGCGCAGGCGGCCTCCTCCATATAATGCGTCGTGAGGAAAACGGTCATGTCGTTTTTCTCGCGGATATCAGTTATCGTATCCCAGACATATTTTCGCGTCTGCGGGTCGAGCCCTGTTGTAGGCTCGTCCAGAAAAAGAATTTTCGGCATGTTTATGAGGGCTCTCGCAATATCACAGCGGCGGCGCTGTCCGCCGGAGAGCTTTCCGTAGGGGCGCTTCAAAATTTCTGTGATGCCGGTTGCTTCGGCGGTCTTTGAGACAGCCTCTTTCAGCTTTTTGCCCTTGAGTCCGTAGAATCCGCCGCGAACCTTGAGATTTTCCTCGACAGTCAGCAGCTCATCCAAAACGCCGTCCTGAAAAACGGCGCCGATTATTTTTCTTATTTCCTTATCATCCTTGCCAAGCGTGAGACCATCCACCGTGATGGACCCGCTGTCTGCCTTCAGAAAGGTGCAGATGATGTCGATGGTAGTGGATTTCCCGGCTCCATTTGGACCGAGAAAGGCAAAGAGCTTGCCTTTTTCAACATAAAAATCCAGTCCGTTCACAGCCTTAATATTGCCATAGGACTTGTGCAAGCCCTCGACCTCGATTATTTTATCCATGCTTTCCTCCGAAAATGTTATGAGTAAAACTACCTTCAGGTGAGATGTATAGGACTTTCGCTCTCACTTGAAGGTATTATATTTTATTTGAAGTGATTTGTCATTAGCGGTGGCGAAATTTGTTATTAGTCCTTCTGTATTTTTTGTATTTTTTCATTTATTTGTTTTGCTTCTCGCTTGAAATAGAAGGAGCAAATAAATCTGATGGCAAAAGCAAACAGCAGATATCCCGCAATAGTTGACGAGCAGACCAGCCAGCCGGCTTCAAGGGGAATCCAGCCCACGCTGAAGGACACAGCCAGCATAACGACGCAGCCGATTCCCATGTGGATTAAAATTTTAATTGTCTGAGGTAATTTTTCGTTGTCATACACAAGAGACGGAACTGAAAAACCTATGCCGACGAGCATCGAGCTGACAACCATTTTAGTATATGACCAGTCAGACATAGAATAGTTGCCATGGTACTTAATGTCAAAACATATGCCGACAATAGCAAATATCGCGCTGCCTATAATAATTCCAAAAAGCGTAAAACCGATCGTTTTTTTCATTTTGTGAGCCCCCTTTAAAGTCCCAAGTATTTTTTGAATTCCGGAAGGTATTTCCTTGAAATGTAGTCCCTGCACCCGTTCTTCAGAATCAGCAGCATCAGACCGTTAAAAGACGGTTCTATGCAGCTGATTTCTTTCAGATTGACCAGTGTGGATTTTGAGATGCGCATGAAATCCTTGCCCAACTGTGTTTCCAGTTCGTAAAGGCGCTTACCTGAAAGATAAGTTTTTGTCTGACTGTAAATAAGCGTTTTTTCATTCTCTACCCGAACCATAAAAATCTCTTTGGGTTGAAGTACGATTATTCGCTCGTTTTCCGTTACCGATATGACGCCTCCGGAGGAACCCAATAAGAAAACGGCAGTTTGAATTTCATCCGTCATTGCATCTGAATAAATTACAGCATATGGTTCTTTGATATCCGAAGAAATTTTAATTTCAACCTTCAATAAAGTCATCTCTCTTTCTGTCGACGGTTTGATAATACGGCATCACCGCATTTTTGTCAGCAGTTTAGCGGTAAGTGGCCAAAAACCAGAGGTGAAATGCAAAAAAGATCGCATGATAAAAGCCAAAGCAAGGAATGCCGTTAAACAAATTATACAATGCTTTGACAATCAAAGGCTACTTGGAGATCCATATTAAACTAATGAATGAAGTCACTCACTTAAATAAAAAAACATCATATTATGTATTGAAACGCTAAGGTTGGGGTATGCCGGGTTGGGCTCCCCTCACCTTTAAGGAAGTGGTGCCATGAAATTTGCCGTGATCGGCGGCGATATGCGTATCGTCCGCCTTGCCGCCATGCTTGAGAGCGAAGGCCACGAAGTACGCTGCTTCGCTCTGGACGAAGCGCCCGCCGACCTTATAAAAAGCTGCTCGATCTCCGCCTGCTACTGTTCACAGGATGCCGACTGCGTGATACTGCCGCTCCCCGTTCTGGATATGAGGGGCGGGCTGAATACGCCCTTGAGCGCTTTTCGGCATGACGCGGAGGAAATTCTGAGCTGTCTGCCGAAAACTGCCGTTATCTGCGGAGGTATGCCCGGCGAAAAGCTCGCGAGACTTGCCAAAGAGCTGGGACTGGATTTTGTAGATTATTTCACGAGGGAGGAACTTGTCGCCCTTAACGCGCTCGCGACAGCCGAGGGAGCGATCTCGGTGCTGCTGGAAAACTCTCCGATTACAATCTGGGACAGCCGAATACTCGTGATCGGCTACGGGCGTATCGGGAAAATGCTGGCTTCCCGCCTCCGCGCGCTCGGCGCCCACGTCGCCGTCTCCGCGAGAAAAGAGGGAGACAAAGCGTATATCCGCGCGTCCGGCTGTGAGGCATTGGACACGCGAACACTGGGAGCGGAGCTGAGACGTTTTGACACGGTGATAAACACCGTCCCGTCCCGCGTCTTGGGCGTTGAAGAGCTTAGAATGCTTAAAAAAGATGTGCTTTGCATCGATCTTGCCTCCCGCCCCGGCGGCCTCGATTTTGAAGCCGCGAAGAGACTTGATATTAATACAATCTGGGCGCTGGGACTTCCTGCGGAGACCGCCCCCGTTACCGCAGGAAAAATAATCAAGGAAACTGTTCTGAATATAATGAGGGAAAAACGAGGGGAAATCTGAATCAGCCATAAAACCTACAGGAGGGTGCCTTTTATGCCGAAAACAAAACTCGGGCTTGCAATCTGCGGCTCATACTGTACTTTCGACAAAATAATGCCATTGGCCGAAAGCCTGACGGAAACATACGAGCTGACAGCCGTAATGTCCGAAAATGCCGCAGAAACGGATACCCGCTTTGGCTGTGCGGAAACAGTGAGGACCCGGCTCACCGAAATCACGGGGAAAGACATCATCTGCACAATCGCTTCTGCGGAGCCGGTCGGTCCGGGAAAACTGTTTGATATAATGGCTGTTGCCCCATGTACCGGCAACACGCTTGCAAAGCTCGCCTGCGGGATAGCGGACAGCGCCGTAACCATGGCATGCAAAGCGCATTTACGAAACGGCAGACCCATTGTTATCGCCGTATCGACGAACGACGCGCTGGGCGCAAACGCAAAGAACATAGGCGAGCTTTTAAACCGTAAAAACATCTTCTTTGTGCCCTTCCGGCAGGATGACCCGGCGAGAAAGCCGACTTCGATGATTTCAGACCTCTCCCTTCTGCCTGAAACGATAGAGGCGGCGCTTGGAGGAAAACAACTCCAGCCCGTCATTCTCGGACCGACGCAGTAATATAAAAGGACGCACTGCAAAACGAAAGCTTTGCAGTGCGTCCTTTTATATTAACGACAACGGTGATTGCGTATGTAAATTGACATTGCCGCCGGAAAAAGCTATAATATCTTACGCGCTATATAATAT
>JASDTK010000157.1:10762-11661 GCA_041891555.1 Oscillospiraceae bacterium | reverse complement strand
TATTAAAATTATATAAATTTGCACGAATTTATCAGATTGGCGTTTCATGGCTATGATAAAGATATTAAAGCTCATTTTAAGAATCCGGAAATATAATACACTGCTGTGAATAAGGACAAGCGATTGGAGGTAGTTACTTGGATAAAAAGCTAATGCTGATAATAAACCCGGCGGCTGGAAGCGGAAATGGAGTGCTCTCCATCGGCCCTGCGATGGAGGTCCTATATAAAGGCGGTTTTGTACCCACGGTGTTCTATACTTCGGGCATCGGGGAAGCAACGCAAATGGTACTGGAAAACGCAATGGATTTCAATTGTGTCGTCTGTGTCGGAGGAGACGGGACTCTCAGCGAAACTGTTGCGGGGCTCGCACAGCTTCCGTCACCGCCGCCGCTGGGTTATATTCCGCAGGGAACTGCGAATGACGTCGCCGCATCACTCAACATTCCTAAAAAACCTGTGCAAGCGGCCAAAATCATTACAAATGGCTGTGTACGCAAACAGGATGTGGGAAAATTTAACGATAACGATTATTTTACTTATATCGCGGCTTTCGGAGCCTTCACTGAGGTCAGCTACGAAACCCCGAAAGAAAACAAACAGTCTCTAGGGCATCTTGCCTATGTTCTGCAGGGCATGTCTCAGCTTCCGAAGATAGTCCCGTATCATACAATTGTCGAATTCGACGGGGGAGTAATAGAGGACGACCTGCTTTTCGGCGGCGTCTCAAACACGAAATCCGTCGGCGGAATTGTGAAGCTCAAAAAACTGGGCATCGAGCTTAATGACGGATTGTTCGAGGTTACGCTCGTCCGCAACCCCGCTAACGTCATCGAAATGAATAAAATCGTATCAGATGTGCTGACACAGAATTTCAAGGGCAATCAGGTGATGATGTTC
>JASDTK010000157.1:0-10752 GCA_041891555.1 Oscillospiraceae bacterium | reverse complement strand
GCATCAGGAGGTCGTATGCGAAAATCTCCACTCGGCCATCAGCTTTTTATCCTGAAACAGAAAAGACGGGTCTGTTGCAAAACATTCTGCAATAGACCCGTCTTTATCTGCTTTATTGATATGAAGTAGCGAAAGCGCTCAGAATAGAGCTTAGCTGATCGGAAGTGATTGTGCCGTCGCTTACAAGGTTGTCAAACGCAACTTTCAGCGGGTTGTTATCGTCTGACGAACCGGAGTTCTCATCATCTTTTTTCGGAGGAGCCAATGCGCTTGCAATCGCGGTTTTCTGATCTGAAGTAATCGTGCCGTCGTTCACAAGACTGTCAAGCGCGACTTTCAGCGGGTTGTTATCGTCTGACGAACCGGAGCTCTCATCATTTTTTTTCGAAGGAGCCAATGAGCTTGCAATAGTGGTTGCCTGATCGGAAGTGATTGTGCCGTCGTTCACAAGGCTGTCAAGCGCGATTTTCAGCGGGTTGTTATCGTCTGACGAACCGGAGCTCTCATCATTTTTTTTCGAAGGAGCCAATGCACTTGCAATAGTGCTTGCCTGATCGGAGGTGATCGTGCCGTCGTTCACAAGACTGTCAAGGATGTCGGAAAAATTGCTGCCGCTGCCTGATGAGGAAGGTGGAGGTGGAGGAGGCGGAGCTCCCTGTGATTTGCTGGCGTTATAAAGAGCATAAGCCTCGCTGCTGATTTCGATGCTGTCACCGGAATTCGTACTGCTTGATGAATCGACTGTGCTTGAGGTAGTGTCCTTGCTTCGGCCCTGTGTAGACTGTATTGCCCTTGTGTAGTAGACATTTGCGCTGCTGGTGCTACCGATTGTCATTTTTAATCAGTCCTTTCTATAATTGCTAAATATGTATATAAATAGCAATTATATCATGAACTGGTTACTTAAAATTAACTTAAAATTATTATGGTATATTTTAACATTAGTAAATAAATGACTAATGAGCTCTGTCCAGCCGGATTTTATAATTTGTGTGAAAGAGCTAACGCTGATAAGAACTGGATTGTTATTTAGGGCTATCATATTTATTCGAGCATTATTTCTAAATGAAAGCAAAAAAATGAACATTATATAAAAATATAAAAAAGCCGGGTTTTGTAACCGGCTGGTTAAGATAAACATGGCTGTACAATTTCTATTATCGCGGTTTTAATCGATCTTTCAGCTATAATAAAAAAGAGCTGTACCATAACGCTGCTTGTTCAGCGCTTTGACACAGCTCCTTTACTGTCTGTCTATTATTTTACGAGGCTTGCGATTTCGGCAGCGAAATCGTCTTGCTTCTTTTCAATGCCCTCGCCCTTTTCGAAACGGGTGAAGCCGTTGACCGCGAGCTTTGCGCCAATGGCTTTTCCGACTTCAGCAATGTGCTGCTCGACGGAAATCTTGTCGCCCTTGACGTAGGCCTGCTGAAGCAGGCAGTTTTCCTCGTAGAACTTCGCTACGCGGCCCACAACCATCTTTTCGATGATTGCTTCGGGCTTCGAAGCGTTTTTCGGGTCTTCCTTGGCCTGAATCATGAGGATTTCCTTTTCCTTGTCAAGAACGGACTGATTGACGTCGGACTTGTCGCGGTAGGCGGGGTTCATCGCAGCGATCTGCATTGCGAGATCCTTGCCGAGCTCAATGACTTCGCCCTTGCCTTCAAAGCCTGCGGGAACGTCCATGTTGATGATAACGCCGATGCGGCCTCCCATGTGGACATAGGGAACGGAAAGGCCGGTTTCGTAGCGTACAAAACGGCGGACGACAATGTTTTCACCTATAACAAGAACCTTCTCCTGCTGCATCTGCTCAACGGTGAGCTCGGTTCCGGGATACTTGCAGGCAAAGAGCGCTTTGATATCTGCGGGGTTTTCCTTCGCAACGGCGAGAGCCACGTTCTTTACAAATTCGTTGAAGAGCTCGTTCTTTGCAACGAAGTCTGTCTCCGCGTTGACTTCGACAACTACGCCAATGCCGTCAAATACTTCGGCATAAGCCACACCTTCGGCGGCGATACGCCCGGCCTTTTTCTGAGCCGCGGCAAGGCCCTTTTCACGGAGCCAGTCAACAGCCTTGTCCATATCGCCGTCGGCTTCGGTGAGTGCCTTCTTGCAGTCCATCATGCCGACGCCGGTCATTTCGCGTAAATTCTTAACATCCTGTGCTGAGAATGCCATATATTATTCTTCCTTTCGTGTTGTTTCTATATATCGGGCGAAGCCCGGGTAATACCGGCAAAATCCCGCCGATAAAAGGATTATTCTTCTGTTTCTGCGTCCTTGTCCGAGGACGCGTCATTTGTGGGAGCGGCAGCTACGGGAGCATCGGCACCCTGACGGCCTTCCTGAACGGCACTTGCCATAGCGGCGCTGATAAGACGAATAGCGCGGATAGCGTCGTCGTTGCCGGGGATGACATAGTCAACTTCATCCGGATCGCAGTTGGTATCAACGATTGCGATGATGGGGATGTGAAGCTTGCGGGCTTCCGCGATAGCGTTGTGTTCCTTGCGGGGATCAACGACAAACAGAGCACCGGGGAGTCTCTTCATTTCCTTAACGCCGCCGAGATATTTCTCGAGCTTGTCGATTTCGTTTGTGAGCTTAATGACTTCCTTCTTGGGGAGCATATCGAAGGTGCCATCCTCCTGCATTTTACGGAGCTGGGCAAGACGGTCGATACGGGTGCGCATGGTCTTGAAGTTTGTAAGCATTCCGCCGAGCCAACGGGCGTTGACATAGTACTGCCCAACGCGCTGAGCTTCTTCGCGGACTGCATCCTGAGCCTGCTTCTTGGTGCCGACGAAAAGAATGTTATCACCTCTGGCAGCTATGCTGCGGACGAAGTCATAGGATTCCTCGAGCTTTTTGACTGTCTTCTGAAGGTCGATGATGTAGATGCCGTTACGTTCCATGTAGATGTACTCGGCCATCTTGGGGTTCCATCTTCTGGTCTGGTGACCGAAGTGAACGCCTGCTTCGAGAAGCTGTTTCATTGATACTACTGACATTTTTGTTCCTCCTGATTTTTGTTTTTTCCTCCGGAGCGCTCAACTTGCCTTCCCAACCGCTTTGATTTCTCTCAAAACGGCCACTGAGAAAACAATCCAGCTCCGTGCGTAATGCCTTGGTATTATAACAAGGATGCTGTGATTTTACAAGTGATTTTTCAAAAAATCTTTGAATATTCAGACGTTTTACGGCGTTTTAAAAGAAAAATTTTGCCCGTTTGTGGCTTGGACTATATCCATACATATATCTTGTGGTCGAAGAGGACGTAAAAATAACCGGAATCGATTGATTCCGGTTATTTGCCATAAAATAATTCACTTTATAGTCGCAAGCAGTTCGCCGGCTGCGACGGTCTGTCCGGACTTCACGAAAACCCTGTCAACAGTTCCGTCCATACGCGCAACGACGCTGGTTTCCATTTTCATCGCCTCGACAACCGCGATGACCTGATTTTCAACGACCTTATCGCCGGGCTTGATTTCGACCTTCGTGACGGCGCCGGGAATGGAGGCGCCTATCTGGCTCTTGTCTTCGGGATCCGCCAGAACCGCCTGTTTGACCTTGGCGACGGCGTTTTTATCGGGCACCGCGACTTCGCGCCGCATACCGTTGAGCTCGAACTGAACATTGCGCGTACCGTCGTCGTTCATGTCGCCCAGACCAAGATACTTGATAATAAGCGTCTTGCCGTCGTCAATGTTTATTCTGTTCGTTTCGCCGAGCGCCATGCCGTTGAAAAAGACGTGGCTGCCCATGCGCATGAGATAGCCGTATTCCTTGCGGTGCGTGCAGTATTCCTTATACACCTTCGGATACAGGCAGTAGGATATCATCGCGCGCATGTCGATTTCGTCGTCCTTACGGAAGGTTTCAACCTCTTTGCGGACAGCGTCAAAATTGACGGGCTCGAGTATTTCACCCGGGCGGCAGGTAATCGGCTTTTCGCCCTTGAGCACAACCTTCTGAAGATCTTCAGGGAAGCCCCAGGCGGGCTGGCCCATCATACCCTTGAAATAGTCAACTACGGAGTCCGGGAAGGTCAGAGCCTCGCCGCGGGTGACGATGTTTTCGGGAGTGAGGTCGTTTTGAACCATGAAAATCGCGAGGTCCCCGACCATCTTTGAGGAGGGCGTGACCTTGACTATGTCGCCAAGCATTGCGTTGACGGTAGAGTACATCTCCTCAACCTCGACGAAACGGGAACCCAGACCGAGAGACTCAACCTGCGGCTGAAGATTTGTGTATTGACCGCCGGGTATTTCGTATTTGTATATCTCGGTGACGGGGGACTTGAGCCCGCCGTCGAATTTCGCGTAGCGCAGGCGAACGTCCGCCCAGTAATCGGTGAGCTTCTGCAGCTCGTCGAGACAGATACCGGTATCGCGCTCGTTGCCCTCAAGGGCGGCGACGACTGCGTTCATCGAGGGCTGGCTTGTGAGCGACGACATGGAGGAGATTGCTGTGTCGACTATGTCAACGCCCGCTTCCGCGGCCATGAGCAGCGCCGCGACCTGATTTCCGCTTATGTCGTGGGTGTGGAGGTGAATAGGCAGCCCGACCTCGTTTTTGAGGGCCGTTACAAGCTTCTTCGCGGCATAGGGCTTCAAAAGACCCGACATGTCCTTGATGCAGATGAGGTGCGCGCCGCGTTTTTCAAGCTCTTTTGCCATACCGACATAGTACTCAAGCGTGTATTTGTCGCGCTTCGGATCCAGAATGTCGCCCGTGTAGCAGATGGTAGCCTCGCAGAGCTTGCCCTGCTTAAGCACCTCGTCCATCGCAACTTCCATACCCGGGAGCCAGTTTAGAGAATCGAAGATGCGGAAAACGTCGATGCCGCTTCTGGCCGCTTCCCTGACGAATTCTCGGATGAGGTTATCGGGATAATTCTTGTAACCAACTGCGTTCGCTCCGCGAAGCAGCATCTGGAAGGGAATATTCGGTATTTTTTTGCGGAGTATGTCCAGACGTTCCCAAGGAGATTCATGCAGATAGCGGTAAGCCACATCAAAGGTCGCGCCGCCCCACATTTCGAGCGAGAAGCAGTCCGAAAGTATAGCCGCCGTTCCGTCCGCGCCCTTTGCCATGTCGCGGGTACGCACGCGCGTAGAGAGAAGGGACTGGTGAGCGTCACGCATTGTTGTGTCTGTAATGAGGAGCTTTTTCTGGTCGAGCACCCATTTCTTGACGGCATCCGGGCCTTCAGAGTCCAGAAGCTGCTTGAGCCCGTCTTTTTTCGTATAATCCACATTCGGGAAGCGAGGAATATTGTACTGCTGACGGTCGATATCGGGATCGTCGACCTGAAGCTTCGCGATATACTTTAAAACCCGTGTCGCACGGTCGCGCGACATGTTGAGGTCGAAGAGCAGCGGAGTTTCGTCGATGAACTTCGTGTGGCACTTGCCCTCGTGGAAGGTCGGGTGGTGCAGTATGTTTGTTATGAACGGTATATTGGTTTTGACACCGCGGACGTGAACCTCGTTGATTGCGCGGATAGCGCGGCGGCAAACGCCCTCAACGGTCTTGTCCCAGCAGGTCACCTTGACCAAGAGAGAGTCGTAGTAGGGGGATATAACCGTTCCCGCGCCCGCACAGCCGCCGTCCAGACGGACGCCAAATCCGCCGCCGTTGCTATAGGAGGTAATTTTGCCGCAGTCGGGAGCAAAGTTGTTCGCGGGATCCTCCGTTGTAACACGGCACTGAATGGAGTAACCGTTTGTCTCGACGTCAGACTGTTTGTTAAGCCCTATGAGAGGAGTCGAAAGGGGCTTACCCTCAGCGACGAGTATCTGAGCGCGTACAAGGTCGATGCCCGTTATCATCTCGGTCACGGTGTGCTCGACCTGAATACGCGGATTCATTTCAATAAAATAGTGTTTCCAGTTTTTGTCGACCAGAAACTCGATTGTGCCGGCATTGGTGTAGCCTACGCTTTCGGCGATTTTGACAGCGTCCGCGTGAAGCCTGTCGCGTACCTCCTGCGGGACGGAGAAGGCGGGAGCAAATTCTACGACCTTCTGATAACGGCGCTGGAGCGAGCAGTCCCGCTCACCCAGGTGCATAACATTGCCGTGTTCATCCGCAAGTATCTGAACCTCGATGTGTTTAGGCTCGACGAGATACTTTTCCATAAAAATGTCGTCGTTGCCGAAAGCCTTCTTCGCTTCGCTCTTTACAAGCTCAAAAGCGGGCTTGACTTCATCCTCGGTCTGACAAAGGCGCATACCGCGTCCGCCGCCGCCCGCCGCCGCCTTGAGGATAACGGGGAAGCCGAAGCTCTTTGCCTTAAAGAGCGCGTCGTCTCCGTCTTTCAGAGGCTCGGTGCAGCCGGGTATAGTCGGCACGCCACACTTGATTGCGATTGCCTTTGCGTTTAATTTATCACCCATTTTGTCGAGAACGTCAGAAGTGGGGCCGATGAATTTTATCCCCGCCTCTTCGCAGGCGCGCGCAAACTCGGCGTTTTCGGAGAGAAAACCGTAGCCCGGGTGGATGGCGTCAACCTCCCTGTGCTTGGCAAGGTCGATTATGGCGGGGATATCCAGATAGGCGCCGAGAGGGCTTCTGTTTTCTCCGATAAGATAAGCCTCATCCGCTTTTGTACGGAAAAGGCCAAAGGTATCCTCGTTTGAATATATTGCCACAGTGTGAAGTCCAAGCTCGTTGCAAGCGCGGAAAATTCGAATCGCGATTTCGCCTCGGTTTGCGACAAGGACTTTTTTAAATTGCCTTTCGGCCATGTGCGTTCCCTCTCTTTATACGATTGAATCTGCAAAATGCAAGTTGCAGACAATCTAATTGCATTTTTATGTATGTATTATATCGACCCGACATGGTAAATTCAAGAGTTTTTCCGCACGGCGTACGAATTCGGGATACTTTCCAAAGGAAGCGGAGAAGTTTAGTGAAAATCTGTGAAATTCAATGAGGTCAATGGTATCAGATGTAATGACGTCCGACTGTTTAAAACTTTCATTTTACGGTGGGAGC
The DNA here is from genome assembly GCA_041891555.1 of Oscillospiraceae bacterium. Taxonomy (GTDB): domain Bacteria; phylum Bacillota; class Clostridia; order Oscillospirales; family Oscillospiraceae; genus UBA2658. The sequence continues at coordinate 3,744 of JASDTK010000157.1, read as the reverse complement.
AAACGTTTTTACTTGGTTTCGAAAATGAATTTACGGCCTGTGTTTTTCGTCAAACTGCCAGGTGAACCACGGGTGCTTATCGCGCTTTCCCCGCCTGTATTCGCCAGGTATTTCGACCAGAACAATATCACCGCCGATACGTTTAATGCATTCCCAGGGCAGAATATAGTCGTCCTCTCTCCAGAAAAGCCCTAAAACTCGGCAACGTCCGGGAACAATGAGCGCTAGAACGCTGCCCGTGACAATATCTATCAGCACGTCGTATACAAAGCCGAGCCTCTGCCCGTCGCAGACATTCACGACTTCTTTGTAGCGGAAATCCTCGATCCGGCATTCCATAATGACCCTTCCTTTCAAAATGCTCAATGCGCAAAAACAAAGGCGCCCCCTTCGATTTATATGGGAGGCGCTGATTGTCCTATTACTATATTTTATAATCAAAGGCGCAGAGGCTTTATCCCGCGTCTATGCTTCGCTTAATCTGTTCAATGGCGTTTTTCTCAAGCCGTGAGACCTGCGCCTGACTTATTCCGACCTCGGACGCGACCTCCATCTGGGTTTTTCCGTCGTAAAACCGAAGAGCGAGAATTCGTTTTTCCCTGCTGTCGAGCCCCGCTACCGCGGCGGAGAGAGCAATCTGTTCAATCCAGGCGTCGTCGGTGTTTTTACTGTCTCCGATCTGATCCATGACGCATATGCTTTCGCCTCCGTCGGAGAAAACCGGCTCGTATATTGAAATTGGCTCCGAAATCGCGTCGAGTGCGAAATAGACCTCCTGCCTCGAAATTTTAAGAATCTTCGCGATTTCACCGATGTCCGGCTCCTTCTGCCGCTCTGCCGTGAGTCTTTCCTTGACTTGAAGGACTCTGTAGGCGGTGTCCCGCATGCTCCGGCTGACTCTTATCGAGCTGTTGTCTCGCAGATAACGCCGTATCTCTCCAGCTATCATCGGAACGAATGTCCTTAGTTGAGATTTGGGCTTCGTATAATGTCCGTACCGCAAAAAGCATTAAAAAGATGAACTTTTTAACATAGGTAATCCTTGTGAGCCTCAATAATGTAACGGCTAAAGCCGTTGATATATAATGCTTTTTGCTTACTTCGTCAGCGCCTCCCTGCTGTATACTTATACAGCGACGGACGGCGCTTCCTCGTCTGCGAATATTCTACGAGCCCAAATGCCGCTCACCGTCAATGCATAGGACAATGGCTAATACTTATAATCTATCCTCACCGAATTGTGCGTCACAGTTATTTTGTCGATTACCGAGCAGATGAGATTGCGCTGCTCCTGAATATCCATGTAGTTCCACGTCTCCCGGATGTTTCGAAGCTGCTCTTTGGCAGCCTCCGCATTTTTAGTCCAGAGTCCACGATTTTCCTCATCTTTGATTTTTTCCTCCAGCTTTTTTATCTCGTCTGTCTGCTCGTTTATACTTGCCAGCAGGACACTGTTGCCTGAGTCGCTGTACAGGTCATAGAGTCTTCTGAGCTTTTGCTCCGAAAGCGCCTTTTTTCTTTGCAGAGTCTCGGTTAATGAAGCGGGCTTATCGGAGTCGTCCGGACCTATTTCACTCGCCGTCATTTCCATGAGATCGGCGACCACAGCTTTCTCAATATCCTCTGCCCAGACCGTTTCGTTGTCGCAGTCCGGATCCTTTACGAGATAGGGCTTCGAAATCTGCTGAGAATAACAGACGAGCTTAAACCCTGCGTTTCCCCATTTTTGATAGCGCATTTTTGCCCCGCAGACGCCGCAATAAATGAGCCCTGTGAGGAGGTGCTTTGTGCCGGCGGAGAGCCCCTTTTCCGAGCGCTGGGCGTGGAGTGCCATTGCCTTTTCAAAGGTTTCGAGTGGGACGATGGGCTCATGCTGTCCCTTGTACTCGATGCCGTTATACTCGATAATGCCGATGTTCGTTTTTCGCAGAAGTATTTGCGAGGCGAGCTTTTCGTATTTCAGCCCGAGGATGTTTGCTATGTTCTGGAGGGAGTAGCCCTTGAGATACAGGCTGTAGACCTGACGGACGGTATCAGCGTCGCTGTTGGGAATTAGAATGCCCTTCTCAAGGTCATAGTTATAGCCAAAAGGCACACCGCCGCCGCCCGGCCAGAAGCCGGCCTCGACGCGCTTTTGCATTCCGCTGCGGGTTCGCTCATAGATATTCTCTCTCTCGAGCTGGGCAAAAACGGAAAGTATTCCTACGACAGCCCTGCCGAAAGCTGTAGCGGTGTTGAAGCTCTCCTGAATAGAGATGAAGGCGATGTTGTTCGGCAGAAAAACATCTTCAATTAAGTGTAGGGTGTCTTTCTGCGAGCGGCTCAGACGGTCGAGCTTGTACACGCATATATGTGTGATTGCTTTATTCTTAGCATCTAAAATGAGCCTTTGCATCGCGGGACGTTCAAGCGTTGCTCCGGAAAAGCCGTCGTCAATATAGAATTCATAGGAGACCTTGCCGTCTAGCGTCTTCGAAAAAGCGAGAAGCCGCTCCTTCTGAACCTCAATGGAGTAGCCCTCCTCCGCCTGACGGTCGGTGGATACCCTGACGTACAGGGCGATTTTTATGAGCTTGTTCGGATCTTCAGTAAGCCTGCTCATTTTACTTTTCGCCATTTGTGAGCTCCCCTGGGATGTTAATCAAGCAACAGGCGGCACTCCCTGTGCCGCCTAAGGTAAAAATAGAGTGTTAATAGCCGTCAGCCCTTATACCATAGCCGCTGAGCGGCGTGATGGTATCAAGTATTATAGCTGTTTACAGTTATAATACCGTCCTCGAAAGAACCGCCCTCTCCGTCCGACATTGTTATTCGCCCCGCGACGCCTGATACGATGTGCTCGATAGTCGGGTTTGTAATACCCAGATTTTTCAGAGTTTCCTCCGGTATTACGTTTCCGTCCCTGTCGCAGCGGATAAAGGTCAGCTCATTGCCGCCGATTGTCCTCCGTTTTCCGTTTTTCAGATAGTCCATGCTCCGCCTCCAGTTTTAATGTATAAATCAATTATTTCCGATTAGCGGAGAATCAAACACAAAAACTTAAAATCAACCCTATTGTATAGTTCGTGGCATCGCGGGACGACATCTGTGTTGAATTCGTTACGCATCGGTGTTAAAATACATTGTGTCGGTTTTCGCTTAATGCGAAATATGCGGCGGACTATAGCGGACATGCTGTTTTTGGCATTCTCGCAATTTAAAAAAAGCAAACTGAAAGAGAAAAAACAGCATATGAATGAAGAAGTAAAAATACCGGAAAACATAATGGGCACGCTGTCAGAGAACAAGCTGCTGCTGAAGATATCGCTGCCCCTCATATTTTCAATGCTTGTACAGGCCCTTTACAACGTGGTTGACAGCTTTTTTGTCGCGAAAATCAGCGAGAACGCGCTGACGGCGGTTTCGCTTGCGTTTCCGGTGCAGAACCTCATAATCGGCGTGGGCGTTGGAACCGGCATTGGCATGAACGCGCTCCTGTCGCGCCGACTCGGGCAAAAAAACCAGTCCGCCGTAAATTCGGCGGCAATGAACGGGATATTTCTGGCCCTTCTCAACACGCTCGTTTTCATGCTTTTCGGCCTTTTCTTCGCCAAAGCCTATTTTGTAACACAAACAGACGTTGCGGAGATAGTTGAAGAGGGCACGGCCTATCTTAAAATCTGCTCCATAATCTCCTTTGGTGTTTTCTTTGACTGTACATTTTCAAGGCTGCTCCAATCGACGGGACTGACGAAATACTCCATG
>JASDTK010000156.1:10672-20790 GCA_041891555.1 Oscillospiraceae bacterium | reverse complement strand
GCACTGAGAATACAAGGATTATCAAAAAACAGACAGCGTTACGGGCAGTTATGACGCAGGACGGGAAGCAGATAACTGTTGGTGCCGAGAAGAGCTGATTTCCAGCCCAAAACAGTGGAGCGCTGAAGAGCCGAATCTTTATAATCTAGTCATAGTTCTGAAAAATTCCGAGGATACGGTTGTCGAGGCAAAAACCGTACATTTTGGTTTTAAAAATGTTGAAATCAGGGACGAAAAAATACTGATTAACGGCAAAGCTCTTATGATTTGCGGCGTAAACCGCCACGATTTTGACCCGGATTATGGCTGGGCGGTACCGAGGGAAAGGTATTATCAAGACCTGTGCCTCATGAAACAGGCAAATATCAATGCTGTCCGTACCAGCCACTATCCGAACGATCCCCTGCTCTATGAACTTTGCGACGAATACGGCCTGTATGTTCTGGACGAGGCAGATGTCGAGACGCACGCGGTGCGCAGAAAGAACGTTCCCGGCGATAACCCGATTTGGACACACGCGGTGGTCGACCGCATGGAGCGCATGGTACTCAGAGACCGGAATTATCCCTGTGTTTTCATGTGGTCGCTGGGAAACGAGGCGGGCTGCGGCGAAAATTTTACAAAAATGAAAGCGGCGGCGCTTTCGCTCGACACTACAAGGCCGATTCACTATGAGGGCGACATGGATATGTCTGTGTCGGATGTGGTTTCGAGGATGTATCCGACGGTGGAGCTGCTTGAAACGCTTGGACGCCATGAGGAGGTCACAATCGGGCTTCTGGATAATTTCCTCAACATGCTAACGGCGGACAATAAGCCTCTCAAGCCTGAGCAGTACACAGGCAAGCCTGTCCTTGCCTGCGAATATGCGCACGCTATGGAAAACAGTCTGGGGAATTTTCAGGAATACATGGACGTTTTTGAAAAATACCAGAACATAGCGGGCGGCTTTATCTGGGATTTCGTTGATCAGTCCATTCGCAGGAAAACGCAGGACGGGCAGGAGCAGTGGCTTTACGGCGGCGATTTCGGTGAAGAGGTCTCGCACAGGTATTTCTGTGCAAACGGCATCGTATCGGCCGACCGCACAGTGCATCCCTCCTATTTTGAGGTCAAAAAAGTGTATCAGCGAATCAGGATAAAGCCTGTCGACCTGCAAAATGGTGTTATCCGCATCGAAAACCTGTATTGCTTTAAAAATTTGAAGGAATTCAGACCGGAATGGACGCTTACAGAAAACGGCAGAGCCGTATCATGGAAGACGCTCGAACCTCTGGATATTCCGGCTGGTGAAAGCCTAGAACTCAAACTCGATTTTCAGAATTATAAATTCAAGTCCGACAGGGAATATCACCTGACGTTTGACTTTCTCGCTCTTAACACAACGCTCTGGTGCGAAAAAAATTACCCTCTCGCATTTGAACAGTTTGAACTGCGCTCCGACAGGCCTCAGACAAAGCCCGATAGGAGCAGAAAGATAGAGATTTCTCAATCCGAAACCGAAATCGATGTTTCAGGCAGCGGTTTTCGCATAACCGTATCCAAACAGGATGGCAGAATCAGCGCTATTAATTACGGGAAGGGTGACGTCCTGAGCTCTCCCCTTACTCCGAATTACTGGCGGGCCTATACGGATAACGACCTTGGCTACGCAAATTTCAGACCTGAACTTGAAAGTCTTCTTGCCTATCCGGTTAAGCGATGGAGAACAGCCACGGAGAAGCGAAAGGTACGTTCTGTGGAGCTTGCGCGCTCAAACGGCCTTGTGTCTATAACGGTAAGACAGGAAGTCAAATATTGCAGCGGAGATGTAAACACAATATATAAAATCGACAGTGCAGGCACCGTCTTTGTCCGGCATGAAATATATCCGACTAAGGATATTCCGCGCATAGGCTTCACACTTGCCTTAAGGCGGGAATTTACCGGCTTTACATGGTTCGGCAGAGGACCGCACGAAAATTACTGTGACCGCAAAACAGGCGCCCCAATCGGTTTGTATTCCCTTGACGTTGAACGGCTCGGACACAGCTATATGCGTCCGCAGGAAAACGGAAACCGTACCGATGTGCGCCGCCTCGAAATCAGCGACAAGCTCGGAAACGGCCTTTTGATTACGGGCGAGCTTTTCGGCTTCAGCGCCTGGCCCTATTCACAAGAGGCGCTTGAAAAGGCAAAACACCTGCACGAGTTGAGAAAACAGGATTTCGTCACCGTGAATATTGATCATCTGCAATGCGGTGTCGGCGGAGATTTTCCGGGTGTCGCGAAGCTCCATGAGCCCTACATAATTCATAAGGGAAAGCGATATGTTTTTGAATTCGCAATCTCCAGGCTTAACCCAAAGGAATAGGAAGAGTAGGTGAATATGGAAGTAGGCGCTGAACGCAGGAACGCGCTTGACAAACAGATAGAGGCGCGCAGAGGAGAAATAATAGACGCGGCAATCAGGGAGTTTATTAAAAACGGTATTGAAAATTCGAAAATATCAGACATCGCCAAGAGAGCGCGGGTCGGCACGGTAACCGTATATCGTTACTTTGAGAACAAGCCAAGGCTTGTGGTCGAGTGTGCGGTGAAGCTCTGGCACTCCGAAATGAGAAAGCTCACACCCCTGTTTAACCCCGAAAACTCCAATGAAATGAGCGGCTTTGAGAAGGTTCGTCAGATACTCGGAACAATCGGCTCCCTGTATGAAACTCGTCCCGACATGCTCCGTCTGCTGGAACAATTTGATAACTACACCGTAAAGGAACAGATTTCAAAGGAGCTCCTGCAAAAGTATGAGGCGGGTATAATCAATACGAGGGTCATGATGCTTGAGGCGCTGAGGACAGGACAGGAGGACGGTTCCATTCGTCCCGAAATTGACGCCCTTCAGTTTTACACAACAGCGATACACTCGACGCTTCCCCTGATTCAAAAGCTGCTGCTGCGCGGAGATGTGATAAGAAGCGACAGGGAAATAGACGCAAAGACACAGATTGCATTACTGATAAATATGGAGTTAGCTTATATCAGAGCATAAAGGAGCGCGTTTTGATGAATATCGCCGGCGGAAAATTGGAATATATAAAGGGCAAAAGCAAGGTCTCCGTAAATTTCCGGCAAAGCATGGAGACCGAGGACTTCAGCCTGGAAATAAATGAAGTGTCCTTAAACGGCGGCAGGCGGTTTTCCGCCGTATTGACGCCGAGAACGGAGCTTTCAATAGTTCAGTGCTTCCTTGTGACGGATGAAGCTCTTGCTGAGCACAGCACCGTTTTTCTTAACGGCTACCAGACCTGGACGGACAGCTCGGAAGTGCCTTTAGGCTATTCAATTCCAAAGCTGAACTTACTTGCAAAACCCCTTATCGGCATGTACGGGGATTACTCCTTTTATAAATCCGGGCGCGGCAGACTGCAAAGCTGGAGCTACACATATTTCCGCGATACAGATGACGGCACGATAACGCTGTACGGCTCGCTTTCCGAAAAATCCGGCTATACCGTTTTCGAGTATGACAGCAAAGTAAAAAGCCTGAGTATTATCAAGGACTGCAAAGGGCTTGCGCTACAAGCCGAACTCCCCTATGCCCTGTTTGATGTTTTCTCGATACGTGCGGAGGAAGGTGCCGCTTTTGACAGCTATTTTTCGGCATCCGGTGTTGCAAAGCCACGCGTAAAACCCTGCACCGGCTGGACAAGCTGGTATAATTATTACACAAAGGTGACAGAGTCAGATATCCTCGAAAACCTCGTCGCCTTCAGTTCAAGAGCGCTGCCCATTGATTATTTTCAGATTGACGACGGGTTTCAGGAGGCCGTCGGCGATTGGCTGCGTATAAACAATAAGTTCCCGAAGGGGATGGCCTTTCTTGCCGATGAGATACATAAGGCGGGTTATAAGGCGGGACTCTGGCTCGCTCCGATAATTTGCGAAAAAAGGTCGAAAATATATAAGGAGCACCCTGACTGGGTGCTGAGTAAGGCCGGCTTCAATCCGGGCTGGAGCGGAATTTTTTATGTGCTTGATTTTTACAATCCCGAAGTACGCGCCTATCTTCGGGAGGTGTTTGATACGGTTCTGAACAAATGGAATTACGACATGGTGAAGCTTGATTTCCTGTATGCGGCGTGCCTGCCTGAGCGCAGGGACAAAACGCGCGGTCAGGTTATGTGCGAATTTTTTGAGTTCCTGCGAGAGATATCAGGCGATAAAATAATACTCGGCTGCGGTGCGCCGCTCGGCTGTGCCTTCGGACTTTTCGACTACTGCCGCGTGAGCAGCGACGTCGCGCTTATGTGGGAGGATAAGTTCCTTTCGGCAATTCATTACCGCGAGCGTGTTTCGAGCTTCAACGCGCTCACGAGCACCGTCGGCAGATATAGGCTCAGCGGCAGGACTTTTTATAACGACCCGGATGTCTTTATTATGAGGAATGGCGGAAACAGTCTGACAGAGGATCAGAAATATACGCTGTTTATGATAAACAGCGTATTGGGCGGGCTAATTTTTACCTCCGACAATATTAACGAGTACACTGAAGAGCAAATGGAGCTTCTTAAGACGCTGTTTGCCGAGGAAACCAAAACAGTCATAAGTGTCGAAAAAGCCGGGGTGGTGACCATTCACTACACCGTTGGAGAAGAGGCCTTTTGCCTGATAAGCAATCTGAATTCACGTGAGGCGGTCGCGCAGGCGCCCTTCTCAGGAATCCTGCAAAAAGAAAAGCTCCCTGTCTGGAAAAAAGAACGCTTTGATCTTCGCCCATGTAAAACAATATGCATCAAATCAGCGGAGGCGGTGGAATAGATATGGAAATAAACGACATGGGTTTTTCGCAGACGGAACTAAGTCGACTATACCCCGGTATTAGCGGCGAACAGATTGAAAAACGGCTCGCGCTGGCTGTTGATGGTTTTAATCATGTTTACGGAAAAAAGCAGCCCCGCCTTTTCAGCGCACCCGGCAGAACGGAGCTTGGCGGCAACCATACGGACCATCAGCGCGGGCTCGTCATTGCTGCGGCGGTTGCGCTAGATAATGTTGCGGCGGCTCTGCCCAACGGCGAAAATGTCGCGCGCATTTTTTCCGAAACTCACGGCGCCGCGAGCATTGACTTGAGAGAGCTTTCGCCAAGGGAAGCGGATGAGGGAACACCGGCTTCTCTGGTGAGGGGAGTTGCGGAATACTTTGAAAAGCAGGGCTTTGGAAAGGTCGGCGGCTTTGAGGCCTTCATATCGGGCGAGGTGCCTGTAGGCTCGGGGCTTTCAAGCTCCGCGGCGTTCGAGGTGTTGATTGCGTGCGTCATGAACGGGCTGTTCTTCGGTGGGGAAATTCCGCCGGAAACACTCGCGCACGCCGGACAATACGCCGAGAACACACATTTCGGTAAGCCCTGCGGCCTAATGGATCAGATGGCGTCGGCCGTAGGAGGTATAGTCAAAATTGACTTTGAAAAGCCGGACGCGCCGCGTCTGGAGAGATTAAGCGCCGATTTCTCGGATTTCGGCTATGTGCTCTGCATTATCGATACGGGAGCAAAGCACGACCATTTAGGTGACGAATATGCCGCGATTCCGACGGAAATGACGGAGGTCGCAAAGCTGTTCGGCGCGGACAGACTCCGCGGTGTGCCGCCCGAGAGCTTTTATGAGGGACTTCCAAAAGTTCGGGGACAGGTTTCCGACCGCGCCCTGCTTAGGGCTATCCACTTTTTCAATGAAAACGAGCGGGTTCTATCCGAGACCGAAGCTCTCAAATGCGGCGACTTTGACAGCTTTCTGAAGCTCGTGCGCGATAGCGGGCGCTCAAGCTACATGCATCTGCAAAATATTTACCCGAACGGAGCGGTGCAGGACCAGTCCGCCGCCGTTGCTTTGGCGTGGTGCGAGAGAATCCTTAAAGGAACAGGCGCCTGCCGCATACACGGAGGAGGCTTCGGAGGTACGATACAGGCGTTTGTGAAGGTTTCGGAATCCGAGCGCTTCAAAGCCGATATGGAATTTCTGACCGGCGCCGGAAGCTGCCGTTTTCTGCAGATAAGGGATGCCGGAGCTGTCGAAATCACATTATAAATATTCTTTTTACGGAGACTTGAAATGAGTAATATTGAGGTATCCCAGGCAATCCTCGGCCTTGCAAGCTACGCGCTCGGTAAGGAACTTATAAAGCCCGAGGACAGAATGTGGGCCATAAGCGGTATACTCGGCGTTTTAAAGCTGGACAGTCTGGATTCGTCGGCTGCTCCCGCGGAACAGACGCTTGAAAAACTGCTCGACATTGTGCTGGAGGACGCCGCCCGTCGCGGCGTTATTCAAAACACAACTGTAAACCGCGATCTGCTTGATACGGCTGTTATGGGCTGTCTTACTCCTCGACCATCCGAAATCGCAGAAGAGTTTGCGGCACTTTACGCCAAAAATCCGGAGAGCGCGACCGACTGGTTTTACAGGCTGTGTATGGACTGCAACTACATTCGGGAGTACAGGCTAAGTAAAGACGTAAAGTGGTCTCATCCGAGCAGATACGGAAAAATGGAGATAACCATTAATCTCGCAAAGCCCGAAAAGGACCCAATGGACATCGCGGCGGCACTGAGCGCGCCAAAGACCGGATATCCCTCCTGCCAGCTGTGTCGGGAAAACGAGGGCTATGCGGGACGCTTGGATTACCCGGCACGGCAGAATCTCCGAATTGTGCCCGTGGATATACTGGGCCAGCCGTGGGGCTTTCAATACTCTCCCTATGTCTATTACAACGAGCACTGCATCGTCTTAAACAACATCCATACGCCGATGCTCATAAATGCCGACTGCTTCCGCAAGCTCTTTGACTTCCTCGATAAATTTCCCCATTACTTCATAGGCTCAAACGCTGACCTGCCGATTGTGGGCGGCTCGATACTGTCGCATGAGCATTTTCAGGGAGGACGTCATGAGTTCCCAATCGAAAGAGCTGAAATTAAAGAGGAGCTTACACTTCCACACCATTCCGAAGTGACATGCGGAATTCTGAGCTGGCCGCTGGCGGCGTTGAGACTTTCGGGAGCGGACAACGAGGAGCTTGCCAGCATCGCGGATATTATTCTTGAAACCTGGCGCGGATATGACGACCCCGAAGCCGGAATCCTCTCGGAAACGGACGGAACTCCGCATAATACTGTTACGCCGATTGCACGCAGACGCGGCGGTCTATATGAAATGGACCTTGTTCTGCGCAATAACCGAACCACCGGGGAGCACCCGCTGGGCCTGTTCCACCCACATCAGGAGTTACATCATATCAAGAAAGAAAACATCGGGCTGATAGAGGTTATGGGGCTTGCGATTTTGCCCCCACAGCTCAAAAAAGAGCTTCAGGCTCTGGGAGAAGCAATGGTTTCCGGCGGTAATCTGCACACACCGGAGATAAGTCGCCACGCGGTCTGGGCGGAAGAGATTCTGACACGCCGGCAGGTGACTTCCCAAAACGTCGATGAAGTGCTGCACGAGGAAGTCGGGAGCGTATTTGTCAAATGCCTTGAGCATGCCGGCGTTTTCGGACAGGATAAAAAGGGAGAAACGGCCTTCAGCCGTTTCACGCGGGCGCTTATCACCCGTATATCGGAGTCAAAGGATTGACAAAAAGATAAACTTAATACAGGTGCCTGCCGGATAGACCCGATAAGGTCAATCCGGCAGGCATCGGCTTTATTATGGATCCGCTTTCGACGACTGCCTTATTGCGCTTTAAGGTGTTCAAATATACAAAAATTAATACATAAAACCTGCCTTTGGCGTATAAAGCTAGTGGATTCTGGCAACGGGAGAATAATTATCTTAGGCCTATTCTTATGCAAAGCTTTACAAATATTTGGGGGAAAAGGTATTATGAAATCATTATTCAGTAAAATGAATGTCAGTAAGAAATTTATCGTGACGTTCATAAACGTATTCGTGGCCACAACCGGGAGCATGGCCATACTTTTTTCGCTTTTAGCGGGAGCGGATAAGCAGCTTGACAACTTTCTGAACGGAACCTTTTTATTAATCGAATCACAGTTGACGATCAGAGACGAACTGAATACTGTCAGCCAGTCACTTTTTAATATGGCCAATGAGTCAAATGCATCTGAAGCAAAAGCGGGGTATGAGAAGATAACCGCAGCCGAGACGGCTATCGAAACCGAACTTGGCAAGATGTCCGCTACTCCGGACATTGACGCCCTATCAAGCAGCTATCAGAAGGCGAAGGAAGCGGCTGAGGCTATATATAAGCTTGCCGGGAACGGCAATCAGGAAGCTGTACTTTCAAAATATACCGGAACTTATACGCCGGCTCTCGAAGAGCTCAATAAAACCCTTAACCAAATGGCGGTGGCTTCGACCTCTGAATCCCAGAGCTCTGTAAAAAGCTATAAAACCGCAAAGACCAGAGCAATACTGATCTTCTGTGGGCTGGCGGGAGCGGCGCTGATTTTTACAGCTTACGTTTTGATAATTCTGCAAAAAAGTATAGTGCTGCCGCTGAAGAAGCTGGTGGACTCCTGCCAGGATCTTCAGGACGGCAAGAAAATTAAGCCGCTGCACATTGATTCAAAGGATGAATTCGGGGAGCTCGGCAGGACCTTTGAAGAAATGAGCGATACCGTTTCATTCGTAATCTACGATACCTGCAATATACTGGCAAGCGGAGCTGATAAAAATCTTGCTGCACGTTCGGAGGATGAAAGCAAATATACCGGCAAATACAGCGAGATTATTAATTCCACATATGCCGTTTTCTCTGATATAAGCAAGAGCATGAATCTTACAAACGGGATTGCCGAACAGGTGTCGTCGGGCTCAGATCAGATATCGTCTGTCTCACAGACTCTGGCACAGGGAACCACAGAGCAGGCATCAGTTGTCGAGGAGCTTTCGGTAACCGTATCGAATATTGCGGAGCTCAGCAAAGCGAACGCAGAAAAGGCAAATAAAGCCAGTTTAATCAGCCTTGAGTCGGCAAAGGTAGTCAATGAAAGTAACGAATATATGACCCAGATGCTCGAGGCAATGAATAATATTACCGCAACATCAAAGGAAATCGGCAAAATCGTAAAGGCAATCGATGATATTGCATTCCAGACAAATATCCTCTCACTCAATGCGGCTGTTGAAGCGGCGCGCGCCGGTGCTTCAGGCAAAGGCTTTGCCGTTGTCGCTGACGAAGTCAGGAACCTTGCCCAGCGCTCGGCTGAAGCGGCGAAAAACACGACCTCGCTAGTCGAAAGTACGGTTGCCGCAATTGAGAACGGAACAAAGATTGCCAATGCGACAGCTCAGTCTCTCCGCGTAGTCGGAGAAAAAACCGAATATGTTGGCGAGGCGATTATCCAGATTGTTGAAGCGTCGGATAACCAATCGTCCGCTACCAATCAGGTCCTGCAGGGCATCAGTCAGGTTTCCGCGGTTGTCCAGACGAACTCCGCGACAGCCGAGGAAAGCGCGGCGGCTGCGCAGGAGCTTGCGGCGCTGGCAAAGCAGCTTTCGGGGCTTACAGGGCAGTACAAACTACTTCATGAGACCGCAAGTGAAGCATAATTTGACTCAGCCGTGCAAAAAGCCCGCAAACCTGAAGATTTGTGGGCTTTTGAGGTGCAATTTTATATTGATGATTTGTCATTATCGGTTTTAATTGTTTCAAACAGCTGCATCTGCATCCGGTATATGTTCATGAGCATCGAATAATAGATGTCGCTCAGGCTTGTCTCTTCACCGACTGCCGACAGGGAGCTTTGCGAATCGTTAGAAGAGCCCGTATTAACAACAGTTCCGGTTTTTATATCGCTGCCGCTGTATTCCAGAACTTTACTCACGTAGTTCTGCGTTTCTTTAAAAGGAGGAATACCGTCATATTTCTCAACATTTCCGGGACCCGCGTTGTAGGCCGCGACGGCAAGCTCGATTCTGCCTCCGAATTCCTGAAGCATTTGCGCCAGATATTTTGCTCCTCCCATGATGTTCTGCTCGGGATCATAAGGATCGAGTACTCCTAGCGATTTCGCCGTGGCAGGCATAAGCTGCATAATACCCATTGCCCCGCAGCTTGATTTTGCGTTGGGATCAAAGTTTGTTGCATTAGGATCAGTACATCCAGAAGGACCAAAACAA
>JASDTK010000156.1:0-10662 GCA_041891555.1 Oscillospiraceae bacterium | reverse complement strand
GGTCTTCGCAACAGCTTTGAGAAGGTTTACCGGAACTCCGTATTTTTTCGAGGCCGCTTCAAAAATGCTGTCAAGACTGGTTTCCACTTTATCCGTCGCCTGACTTAACAGGCTTGCAAAATCGGAACTGCCCAGAATGTTGGGGTATAGTATTTGATTATTTATTTCTGCTCCGTTTGAGCCTATACTGTATATGTTCATATTTCTTCACCGCAATTAAGGTTATATTAAGCAAGGCGTCTTGTCAATGGCAAGTATTGATTAAATATATAAATTAGGCTAAAATCAGTTGAATACATTTCCGTGTACGAATAAACAGGAAGATAGCTTCTACTGCAGAAACTACTTTATCTTGAGGGGCGCAGCTTATGATAATCAAAAAAAACAAAAACTTAAATACGGAACGCTCACTAAAAAGCATTTACGATTGCGTTGATTCGGATCTTATTGTTGTTCGGAATGACAGCTGTGATGTTTTGCTGATGAATGCAGCCGCCCACAAGCGTGCCGACGAAGAAGCTTCCTCCGCTTCGAGCTGCAAGGCTGGGTATTCGCGTTTGTTTCCGGAACTTTGCGACAATTGCCCCCGCAAAGCTGATCAGAAGGCGGAGGCAGGAGCTGTTGATATTAAGGACAGAAACGGACGAATTTTTTCCGTAACAAGCAATACCATCGAATGGATAGACGGGAAACCTGCCACAGCATTTATCCTGCGCGACGTAGATGAGGAACGTAGCTTAAAAACAAGAATGTATAATCTTGCCTATTTTGATCAGCTGACGGGCATTCCCAACAGAGAAAAGCTGAAGGAAGATTTTGAAGCTGCGCAAAAAGAGAATAAAAACGACAGGTATTGCGGAATTCTGGCCATGTTCGACCTGGACAATTTTAAAGTCATCAATGATAATTACGGTCACAATACGGGCGATGAAATGCTCATACGCATTACGGCATATCTTGAAAGCAACGAAGAATTCAAGGGCCATTTATACAGGCTGGGCGGAGACGAGTTTGTACTGTTTTACAGGGATAAGCTCTCAAATTTCGAAAATCAGGCGGCAGTTCGCTCATACTATCAGGAGATGCTTCAAAAATCACTTCTTTCCTATACGATGCCTAATATTGAGTCCGAGTGTACGCTGAGCATTGGCGTTGCCCTCTATCCCACGCATGGCGAAACCCTGTCGGAGCTTTTGCGAAAGGCGGATATAGCTCTTTATAAAGCGAAAAACGGAGGACGAAACCGTGTTGTGCTTTATGAAGACAAATATGACGCTTCAAAAAAATTCAAGGATATGTATATCAATATGCAGCCTATCCTGCTGAAAAACGGCAATACCTACGGATACGAGCTTATAGACAGCGACAATAGCGAAAAGGATAACGACGGGACTCTCAGTCTGTCACAAATTGACCGCACGCTGGACGCCCTCGGCCTTAACGATATCAAGGACAGCTCCAGATATTTCATATCTTTCTCAAAACAGTTCTTCAATAAAGCGGTACTGAAAAACCTGCCGAGAAATAAATTTGTTATACAGATAAGCGCTTGCGACAACTGCTCGGAAGAAAAGCTGCAGCTGTATAAACAGCTGAGAGCGAACGGGTATCTGCTGCAGCTGTCAAATATCAATAATGTAAATATGGACAGAAATCTGCTTGATCTCGCGGACTACTGCAAATTCGCGCCCGAGGGAATAGACGCAGGCGACCAGATCAGCATGATTAACGCACACCCGACGAAAACCTTTATAGCATCAAACGTGTCGACTAGGGAGGACTTTGAACTCGCGCAGCGCAGAGGCTTTACGCTGTTCCAGGGATACTTTTTCAATCAGGAGACAGTGGTAAAAAAGGAAAAGGATATTGAGCCGTTAAAAGCCAACTATTTCCGCCTGCTGCAATTGACCAGTACGGATAACTATGTGGATTTCAACGAGATAAGCGCCGTAATTTCCTCAGACGTAGCCTTGTCGTATAAATTGCTCCGGCTCCTGAACTCCGCTTCCGTCGGACTGCGTACCAGAGTGTCATCTATCCTTACAGCGCTGACCTTCCTGGGCGAAGAAAATTTGAAACAGTGGATATCGGTTCTAGCTTTACGCGGCGTTTCCGATGAAAAGCCCCTGGAGCTGGTGCGAATGTCCCTTATCAGAGCGCGTTTCGGTGAAAATCTCTCATACAACTTCAAGCCTCCGATGGATGCCAAGCACGTCTTCATGGTTGGGCTGTTGTCCCTTTTGCACATTGCGCTGGACAAGACCAAGGAGGAGTTGCTGGACGAAATTCCTGTGGCGGAAAAGATTCGCCAGTCCCTTCTGGGGAGCGACGGTCCGTACTCGGAGCTTCTGGAGTTTTTCAAGTCCTACGAAAACGCGAACTGGAGCGAAATTACGCGGTTTTCGGAGGAGCACGGTATTGGCTGCTATACAATTAACAACGCTTATTCAAACGCTGTCAGGTGGTGCAACGACCTGATTAACGCGTACTGACACTGAAGAAAAAATACCAGCCCATATGCCGGGAGTTTCCGCAACCGGCATATGGGCTTTTCAAATTCTGATCGGCAAAACAGGTACGCAGATTTAAAAGCGGCGCCCGTCAGCTCTGCTCCACTTCCTCGTTCCTGTTGAGACTCATGGTAACGGATCTCATTTTGCCTATTTCTCTGTTTACATTCTTAATTGAGTCGTTTTGCCTGTATATATCCGCTGACACCGATTTAATCGCGTCACTGATACTGACCACATTCTCCACGAGACCGCCTATCTCTGAAGATACCATGTCAAATTTGCTGCTGACGGCCTCGTTGGTCTGCGTTTCTTTCAGCACAACGTTCGCAACAACTTCGTTGGCGCTGTTGATTTCGTCCAGAGTTATCATGAGCTTTTCCATGCTCTCCATTCCCGCGATTGCGGATTTGGTTCCGGCGGCGGTTTTTGCCGCTACATCATCCACCTGCGAAGTCAGCTCCGTAATAATCTGCGAAATCCCTTTTGCGGATTCGTTCGATTCGTCTGCAAGGCTTTTTATCTCGCTTGCCACAACAGCGAAGCCTTTTCCGTTAGCTCCGGCCTGAGCAGCCTCGATTGAAGCGTTGATTGAAAGCATGTTTGTTCTCATGGTAATTTTATTTATCTCTTTAAGGATTACATTAACTGAAGATATCTTGCCCAGGAGAATATCCGCCGCTTCACCCGCCGCAGAAACGGTCTCCTTCATCGAGTCCAATGTAGTTTTGACTTTGGTAGCGCCATCGTTGCCATTCGAAACGGCGGCTCCGACTTCATGAAATTTCTTTTCCATTTCCTTGTTCAGAACTACGTTCTGATTAAGTGCTTCAACAGTATCCGAAACGAGTGTACTCAGTGCTGAAGCAGAGGAATTCATCGACTTCGTTAAGGTCTCCATTTCGCGCGTGGCGTCGCTGACGCCCTGAATCTGCTCGGTCAGGCTTCCGATGTTCTGTGAGCTTTCTTCCATCGATACATTAAGCTGCGCGATAACTTCGCCGGTTGTCTTTGCATCATCTTTTATTTTGCTCAGCATTTTGTCGGAAGAGGCGAGAAACCTACCTCCCCGATTCGTTGCGATTATCATCAGAAGGCCGACAACGGTATATGCGAAAATGTCCTCTATGCAGAGCCTCATCGTTGCTCCCGGGCCAGACACATAGGCCGGATTTATAATGCCGGCAACAATGCAAATGGGTATATATATTGATATAAATGAGATGATAATCGTCTTGTTGAAGTATAGCAGCGCCATTCCCATCATGATAAATGAGAGAACAAATGACGCGTCGTTTCCGTTCTGAGCTATTGAGGTCGCAAGGCACGCGATGGCTATGATAACCGTTATTCCGGTGCCCTTTACAACATCATTGGCTTTGGAAAAATACAGGATTGTTATGATTGCTATTCCGGTCACCATACCAATATCACTAATCACTGCCGGACCCACTAGGCCATGAGACGATATGGTAACAAAGGCAATCATCAGTACAGCGCATATCCACAGAACAATTACGTTGATTTTATGTAGCTTCTGCATAAGTGATATCATTCCTTTCGTCATGAAAACGCAAAAAGTCGTCATCTTAATTTTTCGCTGGTAAAAAAACCGGAACATGCCCCATACTGCGGGGAACAATACTTACATATGTATTTATCTTACCAGTTGCATAAAATACAAGCGAGCATGCCGGCAAATCATAAATAATTACCCCAAATACGTTATAATTTTCCAAAAAAGTACGCCGGGCAGCGAAACGCTGCCCGGCGTACTCTATAGATAATTAAAAAGCAACGCTTTTAAAAGAGTTCAAAACGCGAAACTGCATTTTTCAGGCTTCCTGCCTGCGCAGATAGCTCCTCTCCGGCCGCGGCGTTTTCTTCCGCGGTCGCGGAATTTATCGAAATAATTGAAGAGACCTGTTCAATACCGATTGAAATCTGTGAAATTGCGGCAGCCTGTTCCTGAGCCTTTGACGATATTTCTTCGACAAGCCTGCCGACCTCAGTGGACTTTGCATTGAGCTCAGTGAAACCCCTGCTTGTTCTGTTCACAAGCTCGGTTCCCTTTTCAACGGCCTTGATTGAGCTTTCGATGAGAGTCGCAGTGTCTTTTGCGGCTTCCGCGGATTTTTGTGACAGGTTGCGGACCTCGTCCGCGACAACGGCAAAGCCCTTTCCGGCAGAGCCTGCTCTTGCGGCCTCAACCGCCGCGTTCAGCGCTAGTATATTGGTTTGAAAAGCAATATCGTCAATTGTCCTGATAACCTTGCCGATATCTTTTGACGTTGAAGTAATCTCATGCATTGCCTTACGGGCAAGCTCCATATCCGAAACGCTCAGATGCATAATGCTTTCAGTCTCCGAGGACAGAATTTTTGCCTTTTCTGCGCCTTCGGCATTTTGCTTGACGCGCTGCGAAACCTCCGAAATGGAGGCGGAGAGCTCCTGGATGCTGCTTGCCTGCTCGGAGGCGCCCTGAGCGAGAGTCTGTGACGAGGTAGCAATTACATTAACCCCTTCGTCCACCTGCTTGGCGGTGTTGGCGACATCAGTCAGCGTAGCATTAATAGCGTCGGAGAAATGAAAAAGCGCGTATTTGAGCGCTTCAAACTCTCCGTCGAAGTTTTGTTTAAGACTAATCCACATTCTCCCGTTGGTCATGACAGTCAGGACGTCCACAACCTCCGAAATACAGCCCGAGTATCCGCGAAGACGCATTGCGACTTCGTCCGTGGCGGCAAAGAGCTGGCCCAGCTCGTCCTTAGTCAGGCGCTTTTTGTCAACTGCCGAGTAATCTCCCCGCATTAATTTTTTGTTAATTTCAGTAATGTATCTCAAATCTCTGCCCAAGGAGCGCACGAGAAGCACCCCATAAATTCCCGCCAAAAAACATATTATGCTTAAAATAATCAAAATCGCAGTCGGAATGCTTTTCCACTGCAGGGCGAATATAACGAGCAGACATATTGCTGTCAGAATAAGCGGTACTATTAACAGCGCGAACTTCAAAGAAAATTTTGCGTTTTTCATCAGTTATCCTCCCTAACCACTATGACCGCAGATAATATCTGTCTTGATCCCGTCTATGATTATTAGCCCATAATTTATTAATTCTATGGCAAAAGAAGATTACAAGATAGTAATAATGCTGATTTGAAATTTCATTTCAAATCAGCATTATTACATATTGAACTATCAGATTATCTTCCGACGAGTGTTTTGGAATCCGTTTTACTTATTGATTGCTCCCGCGGCCTTCAGGTCTTCTATCTGTTTATCTGTATAGCCAGCCTGCCTGAGAACTTCATCGGTATGTGCGCCTATCGGGGCGGAGTGGATGAAATCCGTTATAGGCTGGCTGCCGAAAAACACCGGTGTGTGCGAATACAGAGCAGAAGAGCCATTTTCAAAATCGTATTTGAAAGTAAACTTATTCTCCAGCGCCTGCTTGTCCTGCATAATCATGGGAATATCCTGCAACAGCTCGTGCGGGAAATCAGAAGCCGAAAGTATTTCCACCCACTCCTCGCGTGTCTTTTCCAGCATAATGTCGGAAACAAGTTTACTCAGCTCCTGCCCGTATATGAGTCCGGCAATGGGACTCAGGTAGTCTTCATTTGAATAGAACTCATCCTTATGCCCTGTAATTTCACAGAACTTGGGCAAATAAGTCGCCCAGCTCGCTCCTGCCAGCATTATCCATTTGCCGTCCTTGCACTGATATGTGTTGTTCAGCGAATTCGGAGGATTGGTGCGGCTGTTCGGGAATTCAATTCCCAGTTGATAAAACCCTATCATGCTTGAGAGCATATATATGGCGGATTGATACAGGCTTGAAGTTACAAAATCACCTTTGCCGGTTTTTTCGCGGCTGAAAAGAGCCGCCATTATGCCGCTTAGAAGATTCCCTGCAAGCACATGGTCGCCGAAACCGGCGCCAGTATTGCAGGGAACGCCGTCCCTTTGTGCAAAGCATATGGATATTCCTCCGCGTGCAAAGAACCCCGTCGTATCATAGCCTGGATTGTCCTTAGCAGGGCCCTCCAGACCGTAGCCTGTTGCGAGCACAAAAATCAATCCGGGGTTTTCCTGCGACAATTTCTCGTAAGTCAGGCCCGCTCTTTCAAGAGCATTTGGGCGAAGGTTCGTTATAAATACGTCTGCGTCGTAAATTAACTTCTTAAGTACGTCAATTCCGCCGGGAGCTTTCATATCGATTGCCACAAACCTTTTGTTGGCGTTCTCCGCCGCAAAAACGGGGTCCGCGTCATCCGATGCTAGCCCGCCCGTAATAGTTCTCCATGCGTCACCATAGAAAGTTTCAACTTTGATTACGTCGGCTCCCCAGTCGGCAAGCACTCTGGCGCATGAGGGACCTGCAACATAAGTGGACATTTCAATTACCTTGATACCGGACAATATAGTATTCTGATTCATGTAATTCCTCCTTAAAAACTAATGATTTCAATTTGCAGCGCTCACACTGATAATTAAGCAAGTCCCATGCCAAAACTTTTCAGGCGCGCAATTATTTGTAAATTGCCCAAAAAAACGAAGAATTGCGTAGTTTTTGACTACTATAAGTTTAGAATGACAACGCATATATATGCGGATGCTTTTTTGGGAGTAGCAACATGCTATTCCCGAGTTATTTTTTATTTAAAATTTAGTGTACAATCTACCCAAAATTCCTTGACCGTGATTAAGAAAAAGTATACATTTTATTATAGGCGGTTGGCATATTCGTTTTGACAGGAGGCGTTATCAACTTGAAAAGCTATACGCGGCTCGCGGACATGATTTCAAACCCGATTTTCTTTATTGCGTCGGACGGCACGCTCATCCACCTGAACGAAAGTGCGATGACGCTTTTGAAAATATCGAAGGCTGAAAACTATAAAAATATATTTGATCTCATTCCTGATTTGAAATCAGGCGAAGAAAACGGATTTGAAATAAAAGATGTTGCACTGGGGAATTTTAGGCTTTCGGTCTGTACGCAGGCTTTTACATCGGAAGACGGCTGCCAGTATAAAGTGCTGCTGTTTGAGGATACCCCCATTTCCTCAAAGCTGCTTTCTCAGATACTTGAAGCTGTCGATGAGGGGCTGACAGTCATCGACGCTTCAGGAACTCTGGAAATATGCAACCAAACATCCAGAGAGCTTCTGGGCGTTAAACCCACATCGGAAAAACCCTTCACCTGCAACGGGCAAGCGCTCAATTCGGATTCCAAATATTTTGCGGTGGGGGAAAACCTCGGGCAGATGCTGAAGGAAAACAACTATCTGCACACGCCGTTGTACCCCACGGCTATCAAAGAAAAAATTACTGTCAGAAAAAATATGAAGTACGTCAACGGCGTAAACATGACTTATACCGACACTCCGGTCTTAGACGAGGAGCAAAACGTGAAGCATGTGGTGCTGACCGGACGCGACGTTTCACGCATGGTTCAGCTTGAAAATCAGCTGTATGAGCTTGAAAAAATAAAAAACGATTATTACAGTCAGCTCATGAAGCTGGTTAAAAACAGAGACGGGAAGGATCCCGTCTGCTCAAGCAAGAAAATGGAGCATATCCTCGGCCTGTCCTCAAAGGTCGCGCTGACCGACGCACCCATTTTTCTGACCGGAGAATCCGGAGTAGGTAAGGAGGAGGTCGCAAGGTACATCCACAGATGCAGCACGCGTGCTGACAAGCCATTCATTGCCATAAATTGCTCAGCCGTGCCTGAACACCTTATAGAATCAGAGCTGTTCGGCTATGCTCCCGGCTCTTTTACCGGAGCAAACAAAGGCGGGAAAAAAGGCCTACTCGAAGAGGCGAACGGGGGAACCTTCTTTCTGGATGAAATCGGCGAGCTGCCGTTTCCCGTGCAGAGCAAGCTCCTCAGGGTTTTTCAGGAAAACCAGCTGTACCGCATTGGTGCGACGGCTCCGGTCAATATCGACGTCAGATATATCAGCGCAACCAATCTCTCCGAAAGCGAACTGAAAAACTCCGCAAAATTCCGGCGTGACCTCTATTACCGTATCTGCGTGGTGCCGATACATATACCGCCTCTCCGTGAGCGTACCGACGATATAGTACCTCTTATCTCGCATTTTCTCGAATACTTTAATCAGAAGTACAACAAAAAAATACGCCTCAGCAACATAGTGCTGAGGAGAATGACAAGACTTGACTGGCCCGGTAATGCCCGAGAGATAAAAAATGTCGTCGAGCGGCTCGTAATACTCGGAGACGATGGGGTGATTGACGAGGAACAGCTTCAGTATGCTCTTGATATGGACGGCGGCGGCCAGGTGGAAAAGATCAGCGTCAAAGGTGTAATGCCGCTTGCAGAGGCGCATAACCTGCTGGATAAAATACTTATCGAGGAGGCTTATGCCCAGCACGGTACTATAGTAGAGGCCGCCAAGGCGCTCGGGACATACCCGTCAACGATACACAGAAAGATAAAAGCGGGTCAAGTCAAACTTAAAACTTGAGGCATAGATGATTGGGAACTTGAGCTATGGTAAGATGCTAGTTGAAAGTAGCATTATGCTATAGCTCAAGCTGGTTTATTCTTAATAATACGGGAAAAATGACATTTTCCTGATGGCATGGTTATTGCTTGACTTAATAATGGTACTTCCCGACAGCAGCGGGAAAGCACAGCGCTGGTGTCCGAAAAGGGAAAATTCAATTTCTGATAAAGGAGTATTATTATGGGCAAGCTTGAAAGCAAAATCGCAGTTATTACAGGGGCGGCAAAGGGTATCGGTGCAGCCATCGCCCTCCGCCTTTTCCAGGACGGATGCGAGGCGCTCGCAGTTCTGGATCTTGACCTTGAGCAGGTAGAGGCCACGGCAAAAGAACTTGATCCAACAGGCGAGAAGGTTATCGCGATGAAATGCGATGTATCCGATCGCGATGAAGTTAATTTCGTTTTTGGTAAAATTATTGAAAAATTTGGCAGAGTTGATATTCTTATAAACAACGCAGGAATCACCAAGGACGCTATGTTCCACAAAATGAGCCTTGAAACATGGAACAAGGTTATTGATGTCAATCTTAACAGCATGTTTTATACCTGTCAGGCTGTTGCAGCTTCAATGCGCGGTAGGAACTACGGCAAAATAGTCAACATCAGTTCAAATGCCGCATGGGGCAATGCGGGACAGGCGAATTACAGCGCTTCAAAAGGCGGTGTTCTCAGCTTTACTAGAACACTCGCAAAGGAGTTTGGACCCAAGAACATAACAGTTAATGCCATTGCGCCGTCACTCATTGATACCGATATGATAAAAACCATACCGGAAGAGATAATGTCGATGGCGCTTATGCTCAACCCCATGAGAAGAGTGGGCCAAGTGTCGGAGGTGGCTTCCGTGGTCTCCTTCCTCGCATCCGATGATTCCAGCTATGTAAACGGAGAATGCATACAAATTAACGGCGGTTTTCTGATAGTATAGCAACAAACTGTAAGCTAAAAAAATAAAAAGCACATCAGGTCTGCGGTTCACGAACCCGCAGACCTGATGTGCTTTTTGGGGGATGTTCCGCGGTAAAACCGCGCAAACGATGCCGGGTTACGTCGGGGAAATGGGAATGGGAGTGTTATGGGAAAAGGAGTTTAAATCGTAATTAGTATATGCTTACAAAACTATCATTGATTTGTTCAAAGCATATTAAGGAGAGAAGGCTATTTATCGTCATGATAAGTGGTTGCCAGCTTAAACTGTCCAACGAGGCCCTTCAGTGACTCTGCCTGACTGGAAAGCTCCTCACTCGCGGCGGCGCTTTCTTCGCTTGTGGCGGAGTTCATCTGGACAACGGAGGAAACCTGCTCGATGCCGATTGAAACCTGGGATATTGCGGCGGCCTGTTCCTGAGCCTGTGAGGATATGTCCTCGACAAGCTCCACGACCCTTGAGGCTTTTGTCGCAACCTCTACAAAACCTGTGCTGGTTTTGCTCACAAGCTGAGAGCCCTTTTCAACTGCCTCGATTGAGCTTTCAATGAGAGCAGTGGTGTTTTTTGCCGCCTCAGCGGACTTCTGAGACAAATTGCGTACCTCATCGGCAACAACGGCGAAACCCTTGCCGGCTGCTCCGGCTCTGGCAGCCTCAACCGCAGCGTTGAGCGCGAGTATATT
>JASDTK010000155.1:17982-20846 GCA_041891555.1 Oscillospiraceae bacterium | reverse complement strand
ACGATCAAATACCTCATGCTGCATACCTCCATTTGAAATAGATCGCGCCCTGATACCCTGCACCGCCTTGCGAAGTTGAGTAGGCACTCTGCGAATTTAGACCAGCTCCACCACCGCCTCCGCCGTAACCTGATGCAGGATTACCATTAGGAGCTGTGTCCGACACATTACCACCTGCACCACCATAGGGAGACCCACCCGAGGCGGCAAGATAAGGAGAGATAAGAGCACCGGCTCCACCGCCGCCAGCACCGCCGCCTACAACGGCACCTGTGCCAAAAAGTTTTGTTGAGCACGATACAAAATGGACTTTTAATGATGCGTCACCTATCCCAACGCCCCTTACGGGTCCTTTTACCGTAACTGTTCCCAACACCGCGCCGACGCTGACAAGTATATCGACGCTTACAGGTGCGACAGAGGACACTGCATTAACAATCAACTACGCAGACCTTGCGGCCGCGGCTGATGAAACGGATACCGATGCCGGCGACACCCTAAGATTCCGCATTGAGGCGGTATCTACCGGAACGCTCACAAAGGGCGGCGCTGCAGTCACCGCGGGTACGACGACGCTCGGTGCAGGCGAAAGCCTTGTCTGGACACCTGCGGCAAACGCAAACGGCACGCTGAATGCATTCACAGTCAAAGCGTATGATGGCACGGATGTATCAACAACAGCAGTGCAGGTGAAAGTTACCACCTCAGCTGTCAACGACGCGCCAACAAATAAGCCGACGATATCGGGAACAGCCACCGTTGGTTCTGAGCTTACATCTTCGACGGCCGCGATTGCCGATGTGGACGACCTCGGCACATTCGGCTATCAGTGGCAGGTTTCAGCGAACGGAACCGATGGCTGGTCAAACATAGAAACA
Source organism: Oscillospiraceae bacterium (assembly GCA_041891555.1). Lineage (GTDB taxonomy): Bacteria > Bacillota > Clostridia > Oscillospirales > Oscillospiraceae > UBA2658. The sequence goes on along the minus strand of JASDTK010000155.1, from coordinate 19,968 downwards.
AATTCTACAAGTAATAAGTATACTGTAACCTCCGGCGAAGCTGGGAAATACATCCGAGTCGCTGTGAGCTACACCGACGGCGGCTCGACAGCGGAAACCGTGTGCAGTGACGCCTTCGGCCCGAACAGAACCTCCCAGGCGGCACTTGTATATGATGACGTTACAAAGACTTATGGCGCCGCGAAGTTCACCTACACCGCGACGGGCGGCAGCGGCGGCGGTGCAGTCAGCTATGCCTCCAGCGATACATCCGTTGCAACGATTGACGCGTCAACAGGAGAGGTTACAATCAAAAAATTCGGCACAACGACATTAACCGTTACAAAGGCAGGCGACACAACGTACACTGAGGCGTCAAAAAGCTGTACGCTGACCGTCGACAAAGCTGTGTTGACGGCGACTGTCGGAGACTATACAAAACATTACGGCGAAGCGAACCCGTCCTTTTCGGTTGACGTGTCCGGTTTCGTCAATGGTGATACGAAGGATACGGCTGCTGGTTACACCGCGCCGACGGCAAGCTGCTCTGCTGCTGATACAACGACTGACGTGAGTACCAAAAGTATTACAATCAGCGGCGGTGTGGCGACAAACTACACATTCGTCACAACCGACACCGGAACGCTGACGATTAATCCCAAAGCACTGACATATACCATAGCGGCGGATAACAGGGAATATAACGGGACAACCAGCAGCACGGGAACAGTCACTCTAGTCGGCGTTATTAACAGCGACACTGTCACCGCAAGCGGGACTTTCGCCTTTGAGACTGCCGCTGTTGCGGACGGCAAGACCGTCAATGTGACGGATGTCGCCCTCTCCGGAGCTGATAAGGACAACTACTACTGCTCTTTGAGTGCTCCAACTTCGACAACTGCAAACATTACGAAAAAGTCTGTTGCGATTGCTTCCGTTACCATTTCGGACAAGGTTTATGATACAACAACAGGCGCGACGATTTCCGACGTGAGCCTCTCCGGCATAATCGGCACGGAAGGTGTTTCAGTGGATTATTCCGGAGCGACGGCGACATTCGCAAACGCAAGTGTTGGCAACGGGAAGACTGTAACTCTGGGTGGAACTCTCGTACTGGCAGGCACAAATAAAGGCAATTATATTCTTTCAGCTACACTTCCGACGATAACAGGAAATATTGTGAATGCGGGAACGGTGCTTACCCCCACAGCCAGTACTGCTGCCGGCGCGATACCACCCGGCTCGCTGGTTACACTGTCCTGCGCAACGGCAGACGCGGAGATTCGCTATACAATTGACGACAGCACTCCTTCGTCGAGCAGTACACTCTACACTGGAGCGTTCACAATCAGCGGCCCCGTTACAATCAAGGCGATAGCTGTCAAGACCGGTATGAATGACAGCTCGCTGTTGGAACTTAACTACACAATGGCAGACACGGTGACGGCGCACAATTCCACCGAGCTTGGCACCTACATATCTTCAACCTATGTTTCGACTATCAACCTCGTTTCCGGCACGACCTATACCTATGACGGTGCGGCGATTTCAAGAGCACTTACTATCAACGGCAACGGCGCGACGGTAAACGTCGGAACAGGTGTTGACGGCGCGGTTATTAAAATGACAAGCGGAGAAGTTGCTGCTGCGACAGGCAAGGTCTTCCTTGAGGTCAGCGGAAATCTTCTGACAATTAATAATGTGACCTTGCAAAACGGAGCTAATCCTATTCTCTGCGCAATTAATGTAAAAACCAGTGGCAGCCTGTATCTTGACGGGGTCAGCTTTAAGGGCTTCTTTGCAAATTCAGATGTTACGACGGACACCTCGGCTAACAACTGCGTCAACAATTTCGGTGTTCACGCCGAACCGCAAGCGACTTCGACGGCTGTAACAAACTGCTCGTTTAATTCCAGCAATGCGCTTAGAAACGCGGTAGCAATAAGAGGCGGTACAGCGGCGATAACTAACAACACCTTTGTCGGCGCGAACGATGACATGGCCAAA
>JASDTK010000155.1:15303-17972 GCA_041891555.1 Oscillospiraceae bacterium | reverse complement strand
GCCAAACGGCTTAATCATAGTGACGGCAACGAATACGCGGTTTACCTTTACGGCGGAACCTCCACGGTTACCGGAAACACAATGAGCGGATTTGACAGCAGGCTTCAAGGCAATTACATAACAGCCGCGATATCCACTGCGCCGTATTACAATCTTACAGCAACGATTACAGGCAACAACATCCATGATAACATGTGCGGAATTAATCTGGTCGGTTCATGGCGCGCACTGTCAAATGACGCTAGAACAACAATTCAATTGACGCTGCCAACTGGACTGACTAACAGTGCGAACGCGTTTGCCATCGGCGAAGCGCTTGCCGCACAAAACACGCTTTCCAATAATGCTCAGGGCGGTTTGCAGCTCAATTTCGATCAGAACGGTGAATACACTGATACTAGGAACGCCAAGAAGTATGGGACACCACTATATTGCAGCGATTTTCTCTCGCTGGCCAGCAAAAACAGCAGCTCCGCAACACTGAGCTTTGCCTCATACGACTCGGCGTTGAGTGTTATCGCGAATCAAAAAGCTAACACATTAGCTATTGAGGTTTCGGAAGATAACGGGGCGACTTGGACAACAGCGACTACCTCGGCGACACTTGGGTCAAGCTCGACCGGCGCAACCGTGACATTAGCTTCCGGCAAAACTTATCTGTTAAGAGCGAAGCTAATTATTTCGTCGGTGGTCAGAGCGTATGGCTCTGCGGAGACCCCGGTTGTGTATGGTGATTTTCTGTTCTACTCCAATTCCGTAAGCGCGACGATTCCAACTCCGGCCGCAGATCCCGCGCCAACCACGCAAACGGCCAAAATAGTCGAGGTTGACGGTGTGAAACAAGATGCTGGAACATCAAAAACAGAAACGGTAAGTGGCAAGGTGCAGGAGATTATAACAGTCGATGCTACGAAGCTTGACAAGATACTTGAAAGCAGCGGAGCTGCCCCGACTGTAACGCTTCCCGGAAACGCAGGCTCCGATGTGGTCGTCGGTGAATTGAGTGGTCAGACTGTCAAAAACATGGAGACCAAGGAAGCGGTACTGGAGATTAAGACCGATTCCGTTACGTACACGCTGCCTGCGTCTCAGATTAACATCGATGATGTGTCTTCGCAGCTCGGCTCACAGCTTGCGCTTAAGGACATCAAGGTAAGCGTATCGATAGCTGAGCCTTCGGCAGACACGGTTAAAATAGTTGAGAACACGGCCAGCAAGGGCAACTATCAGTTGGTCGTGAAGCCGGTGGAGTTCACAATTACCTGCTCAAGCGGCAATAGGACAGTCGATGTATCAAAGTTCAACGGCTATGTCGAAAGAACGGTTGCGATACCCGATGGCGTTGACCCAAGCAAGATTACAACAGGCATAGTTCTGAACGCCGACGGAAGCTTCAGTCACGTACCGACATCCATAGTTACAATAAACGGCAAATATTATGCGAAGATAAATAGTCTTACGAACAGCACATATTCAGTCATCTACAACCCAGTGACCTTTGCTGACGTTGCGAACCACTGGGCGAAGGCGGCAATCAACGACATGGGCTCGAGAATGGTCGTGACGGGTATTGGAAGCAGCACCTACGAACCTGACAGAAGCATCACGAGAGCTGAGTTTGCGGCAGTTGTCGTGCGTGCATTAGGCTTACAGAAGGGAACGACGGAGAGCGCCTTCGATGATGTAACGATGACAGATTGGTTCAATGGTTATGTAGACACGGCAACGGCTTACTCGCTGATTACAGGCTACGACAGCGCATCCTACGGCCCAAACGACACGATAACCCGCGAACAGGCTATGGCAATCATCGCAAGAGCGATGAAGCTGACGGGACTGAGCACCAGCTTAACTGACGGTGAGGTGAGCGCGCTCCTTGCGAATTACGCGGATGGAGCAGCGGTTTCTGACTACGCGAAAACGAGCACCGCTATCTGCCTTAAGACAGGCGTTGTAACGGGATCAAGTGCAACCGCACTTTCACCTAAGGCATATGTAACGAGAGCAGAGGTCGCTGTCATGGTGCAGAGAATGCTGCAAAAATCGGGACTTATCTGAACAAAATATCCATAACATTATAAACAAAGTAATGCACGGGCTGTTTTGACACTGCGGGTGCTTTACTAACGAGCTTGTGTTTGAATGGAGATAACGGAAACGACTGACTCCGTTTTGACTCTGAAGACTTTGACAAGGCAAAGAAACTATGAGAAAATAAGTAATTGGACTGCCCATTATGTTTAATTTGCGAAGTGATAGTTCGAATCCACTGTAAAAATCCAATGATATCGATTTTGGAAAGCAAACACATATAAGGACTTGACTGTTGATACAATGGTCGAGTCTTTGTTTTTACTCTGGGGGCTGAAAAGTGCTTGGAATCAGGACTTTTTCAAGATAACAGCAAAAACGGCGGTCCGTGATTTTGTGGTCACAGGCCGCCGCTTCTGTTTTTTAGGGCTTTTTAAATAGTTACAAATGCACCCGCTTCTTGTTACCGTTTCAGAGTATAGGCAGTCGTTCGGGGGTAGGGGGTAATCGTTTGGGAATTTAAAAGAGCGAGAATTCTTTGCGTATGTCTATCACAACTCCGCCTAAATACCAGCCATACATTTTTGGAGCCGACAATTTTATAACCTTAATGTTCTCAGGATTAAGCCCAATTTCCC
>JASDTK010000155.1:12500-15293 GCA_041891555.1 Oscillospiraceae bacterium | reverse complement strand
GCTCAGTTCGGCTTTGCCCAACTGTAATGCAATATTGCTTTAAGACCGCTTGAAGCTGTGTCTTCATTTCTTCTGCTACATAAGACGGAGACAATATTTTTACTTCATTTCCAAAGCTGGATACCCGCGAAAAGAACTGCGAGCTAAGTGTCACAGGCTCAACGATTTTGAAATTCTGTCTGAATGGGTTTCTTTATCACCATGAAACATAGATAAGAACTTTTTTTGAGCAGACAGCCACATTAACGTTTTTGAAGTGATCCTGTCCTTCACGTTCCTCATCCGGCACAGCGATACCCGACATTTTATCGACTCGGTAGTGCTTTATCATACCTGCATCCGAATCGAAGCCTACTAAATAATAGGTATCCTCGCTCAGGGTCAGTGCAAATGGGCTGACAGTATACAGCTGTCCACATCTTCTGAATACCTTTTCTTTAGTAATTGAGTAATTGAAATATTTGAAGTTAATTTTTTTGTTTTCGCCGATTCCGGCATGAATTTTATTGACTCTATGTTAAATAGTTTTGTTCTGCTCAACAACGTAATCATTATCTGATACAATATAAGTGCAGTCATGTAACCATAACCAATGATTAGATGACTGCACTTATATTGTATCAGATAGCTTTTATTTATTTTTATTCTGGGCGGATTGCTGATTAGCCTTTTTGACTGCTTCAAGTTCATTTTGCTGTTTTGTCATCATGTCGGAGCCAGCTTCCATCATGTTTCCCTGCTGAGAAGCATTTTTGGCCGACTGCTGGTTTTTCTGTATTGTCTCCTGTATCGAAAAGTCATTTGCTATAGAATTAGTTGTATTTAAGGAATTGCCTTGCGCGGACTTCTGATTTAATTTTTTGGTTTCTTCCATACTATTTGTTCCCATTATTATCTCCTTAATAATATAAGTTATAGGACAAATTATATTTTTACCCTCAAGTTATGAATTATGCAAAATAAGTACATATCGCTGAGCTAGATGGAACGCATGAAGTTCAAGTCTGGAAGCGCCTAACTTGTCTTGTGAATATAGGAAGGAATCAGGACTTGACTGTTGATACAATTGATTCGGACGGTGCTCCGGCCCATTGAAAATGAGAGAGTTTTTGCTTAATTCAGGCTCCTGAAAAATCCTGCTCTGCGAGCTGCATCACGACATGAGAACATAACAGCATACCTGCAGTTGCCGTTACCCATACTAGGCTTCCTGGTACGCTTCTTCTGCCCGGGGGAGGAGCTTCAGCGCTTTCAGGGGTCAGAGCAAGCTCACTGCTGTAGACGACAGGCAGATGGTTAATACCGCGCTTATGAAGCTCTTTTCTGACCACTCTAGCGAGAGGGCAGTTCTTGGTTTTTGAAATATCGGTTATCTGGAGAGCCTCCGCATTCATTTTGTTTCCGGCACCCAGAGCGGATATTATCGAGACCCCGCGGCTTAAGGCGGTTTCGATGAGGTCGAGCTTACAGGCTACAAGGTCGATACAGTCAACTATATAGTCGTAGCGCGTATTGAAAAACCGCTCTCTGGTTTCGGCCTCGTAGCGGGCTGCGATAGGTGTTATCTTAGCTTCGGGGTTTATATCGAGAAGACGGGAAGCCATGGCCTCGGCCTTTGATTTGCCAATAGCGGAATAAGTCGCAACGAGCTGGCGGTTGATGTTGCTCTCGCCGACCGTGTCCTGATCGATAAGGGTGAGTTCCCCGACTCCGGACCTGCAAAGCCCCTCGGCACACCAACTGCCGACTCCACCCAGACCGAATACGGCAACCTTGCTTTTCGCAAGCTTCTCCATAGCTTCCGCACCGAGCAGCATTTCAGCTCTTAAAAATCTTTCCGGCATACTTCCCAACCTTTCTGACAGGCAAGTTAAAAACAGCCGCGGTTCGGAGCCTCTCCGTGCCGCGGCTGAGTCAAATTTAAAGACTATTTCACCAGAGCGGCGGTGATACCGGTCTTCACCTCATAGTTTTTGAGGATCTTTCCATGCGGTATAGTCCCTGGTGCGCATTGCATCTTCGGAAAGCGAATCGCTGTAGGTTTTGCCCGTGCCGACAAAATAGATGACGTGGTATCCGCTGTAACCGTCATTCGCATCCGTGGAGGAAGCGGTGCGTTCACCATAGACAATGCCGACATCGCCTTCTTTACGGTCAGCTGCGTAAATCCAGTCGTTGAACGTGGCAACCATCTGGTCTCTGGCTACGTTTTCGTAAAGTCCACCGTTAGAGCTTGAACCCGTGTCCTCGGAATTAGCTTTTGCAAGCTCGGCAAAGCTGTCTTCGGTTGCTGCTCCGGCCTTCCATTGCGCAAGCAGATCCTCAGCCTTCTGCTTTGCGGTGGCCTTGGCTTCGTCGGAATAGGTGCCGTCCTCGGATGCTACAGCCTTGATAAGGATGTGACGGACATTAACCTCTTTATAGTTCGCGCTATCGCGGGAAATATAGAATACGGCATAGTAGCCCGAATCGGCTTCGACAACCGTGGTGTCCCCGAGCTTTCGGCTTGAGTCCTTCATCCACTCGGCATACTTGTCGTTGAGTGAACTGCCCTGAGTAGTTTCATTGGATGCCTGGGCCTGAGTTTTGGCGAGAACCGCCTGTATGAATTGTTCTTCCGTCTTTCCGTCGGCGGCGATTGAGTCCGCTATTTCCTTTGCCGCATCCATTGCGGCGGCCTTTTCAGCGTCTGTTGCGGGTGACGGAGACGGAGAAGGAGATGCCGAAGCATCCGCCGTTCCTGTGCCGGAGGTATCCTTGACCGAACCGTCAACAAAGTACGCAATGTAGGTG
>JASDTK010000155.1:0-12490 GCA_041891555.1 Oscillospiraceae bacterium | reverse complement strand
GTGTACTTGTCAAGGTCGTTCTTGTTATCTTCGTAATATGTTTTGAGCTGATCTTCAGTATAAGTGAGGGAATCGTTCTTCTGCTTGGAATAGCTCTGGGCAATATAGTATTTCTCCACAAGCGAGTTCACAAGCTTGACGGTGCAGCCCTTGCCGTAGATGGAGGCATAGTATTTATCCACACTGGAAAATCCGGCATCAGTATAGCCGGACTGCATGCCGGAAATTGTAGAGTCAAGAGATTTCTGGTCGTCGTCGCTGAGCTTGAAGCCGTTTTTAACCGCGTCATCATAAAACGCGGTGGTCTCTTTCATAGAGGTCTTGGCCTGCTCCTGAAAATACTGAGCCCAAGTCTGATCGTCGGTGTACTTCTGCGAAGACAGAGGCTTTGAAGTGTCAAGCCCCATCATCTGCAGATAACTGCTGTACTGATTAACAAAATTATTATAGGTGATCTTATAGAAAAAGCTGTACTCTGCGGCTGTGTATCCGGTATCTCCGATTGTTACCGCACTTAAGGTGGTATAGGGCAGATTTGAGCTGAATATAAACAGAGCAACAATTAGGACGGCCACGACAACACCTACTGCAGTCTGTGTCCTGTGGCGGCGCTTCTGGGCTTGTTCAATCTTCTGCTGAGCGATCTGGCGCTTGTCCTTGCCCTCCTCACGGAGCTGCTGACGTAACTTCTTTTCCTGCGATGCACTCATTTTATGTGATCATTCCTTTTCTACAATAAATAAAGACGCTAAGTGATTATAACCCAAATGCGGGGCGGTTTCAAGAGTTATTATCCGAAGAGGGAAATGTCTCAGTTATTTGATAAAAAGCGGGCCTTTAAACCTTATTGTAAAGGCATCTACAGCAAAAAAGTTTTCGACAAATTTATGCAGTATTATTTCCGTTTTATTATTGACAAATGCATATGAATGTGCATAACCCTGTTGATGATGTTCAAAAGTGGGGCTTTTGTGTGCCAATGGAGGACAAAATGGGAAAAACGGCGATAAACTCAAGTTGTGATACGGGAAAAAGCGTGATAAAATAATATTGCGCAAAACGAGGCGGGGGAAAACTCCTCCGCAACTGTCGCCCCGGGTGACGGCTTCCGCGAAGGACGCGGAAAAAGGAAAGGAAGTTACTGATGACAAATAGAGTAAGCGAACTCAACAACCTGAGGCTTGCGGTTCTTATTGATGCGGACAACGCTCCGCGCGACTGCCTTAAGAGCGTCATGGAGGAAGTTGCTATATACGGCACGCCGACAATAAAAAGGATTTACGGAGACTGGACCAGTCCGAATGTGGGGGGCTGGAAAACAAGCCTTCTGGAAAACGCGGTGACGCCTATACAGCAATACGGATATACGACGGGAAAAAACTCAACAGACTCGGCAATGATCATCGACGCAATGGACATTCTATATGCCGGAAAGACGGACGGCTTTGTCCTGGTGTCAAGCGACAGCGACTTTACAAGGCTTGCGATACGTCTGCGCGAAGCAGGGATGAGAGTAATCGGTATCGGCGAGCGCAAGACGCCCGGACCCTTCATCGTAGCCTGTGACAAGTTTGTCTATATCGAGGTAATACGCGACAGCTACAACAAAGAAAAGGTGCAGGAACAGGCGAAAGCAACTGCCGCAGCGGCGAAAAAGACAAGCGCCAAGCCCGCGGCTCCTCAGGATAAGACAGCGGAGAAAGCTGCGGCAAGGACAATTCCGGACAGCATAGTCGCGTTGATTGCCGATTCAGTCGCGGACATCGCCGATGACGATGGGGCCTGCGATATGAGCTATTTGGGCAATCTGCTCATTAAAAAACAGCCTGACTTCGATTCCCGGAATTTCGGATTCGGCAAGCTCAGCTCAATGATAAAGGCGATGCCGCGTTTCGAGATTATATTCAACCCAACGACCGATCCCAGCAATAGAATAATGTATGTTAAGGACAAGGAAGCATAGAGTGAAAATCACCAACGCACCTAAAAAATCAAGACATCACGGGCTCACAGCTTTATTCGTCATAATCGCGATTCTTGCCCTCCTTATTCTGGACAGTCGGTATCGCCTTGTGACTACGTATTATGAGCTCGGCTACAGCAATCTTCCGGAGAGCTTTGACGGCTATCGCGTGGTTCAGCTTTCGGACCTGCATATGAAGGATTTCGGCGAAAAGCTGCCCGAGCTTGTAGCCAAGCAGAAACCGGATATCATAGTATTGACAGGCGATTTTCTGAACATGCGCACAGCCGAAACAGAGGGATCTCAGACTGAAAAGCTGCGCCCTCTCCTGACTGATCTCGTGAAAATTGCGCCCTGCTATTTTGTGAGCGGCAATCATGAGTGGGCAAGCGGGGAAATGAACAAGCTGACGGAGCTTCTGAGCGAGCTTAAAATAAAATACCTTCGAAACGAGTTCGTTCTGCTGGAAAAGGGGGACGACAGCATCATACTGGCGGGCGTTGAGGACCCGAACGGACCTGCGGACATGATAAAGCCGGATAAACTTGCCGAAATTATGGATCAGAATTACCCGGATAAATACAAACTCCTTTTGGCGCACAGGAACGACTGGATGACAAAATATCCTAAGCTCCCTGTCGATACGATACTCTGCGGCCACGCACACGGCGGCATTATCCGAATTCCCTTTCTGGGAGGAGTGTTCGGGACGCAGATGGATTTCTTCCCAAAATACGATGCCGGCGTTTATAATGAGGGTAATTACGATATGGTTCTTTCCCGCGGGCTCGGCGGATACTCGATACCCCCTAGATTTTTAAACAATCCCGAAGTTGTAACCGTGATTTTGAAAAAAAGATAAAATTGTTATTAATATTTGTGTCATAACCTCAATGCTCCCGCATATATATATAGAGTACGCAAAATCTATATCGAGGGGGAAGTCAAAATGGGGGAAGACATTGACGATCTCATTTATGGCGACACGGAGACGGTGCCGAGTGAAAGATAAAGATGCCCCGGAAAAGAAGGCTTTTCTTTTTCGGGGCATAATTTTTATTATGTATTTGAACGTTCAGATTGGTAATGAAGGAAAAACGCTTTTCAGCAAAGCAAAGATTATTGGGAAGAATATAGCGGGGAGAAGATTTCCGACTTTGATTTTTTTACCGAAAAGCATATTTATGCCGATTGCAACAATGAGAATCGAACCGACGCAGGACATCTGGCTGATGAGCGTGTCTGAAAGCAGAGGACGAAGCACCTGTGACAGCAGCGTAATGCCTCCCTGGTATATTAGTATCGGCCCGGCGGAAACAGCGACCCCGACACCGAGCGAGGAGGCAAGCAGTATTGAGGTTATTCCGTCGAGTACTGATTTTGCGAACAGTACAGAAAAATTACCGTTCAGACCGTCCTCAAGTGAGCCGACGATTGCCATCGCGCCGACGCAAAACAGCATCGAGGCTGTGACAAAGCCGTCGGTAAAGGTGTTGCCGGCGAGCTTTTTCGGCATTTTACTCTTAACCCAGTCGCCGAGATGGTCAAGCCTTCTTTCAATGTTCAGAGACTCGCCAACTACGGCCCCGAGGACGAGGGATAAAACCATCATCATTGTATACTGTGTGGAAAGAGCGCCGTTTTGGATAACGAGGAAGCCGGAAAGAGCACCGCCGAGCCCGATAAACATGACCGCGAGACCGACCGCTGAAAAAATCGTCTCCTCAAAGCGCTTTGGCAGTCCGCCCTTAATCAGAATTCCTATAGCCGAGCCGACAATGATAGTCAGACAGTTTACTATTGTTCCAAGACCGTGCATTTGGGCAATCTTCTTTCTATGTGTTTATTTTTTTCGCGTATGTTCGGTTTGCTCCCAGCCCTCAAGCGGCAGACGGAGAATTGCGCCGAATATCTTTGCCTTGATATCGGGATAGTCTGCTTCAAGGCTTTTCAGAAGCTCCTTGATTTCGTGGCGCTTGCTGTCCTTGTCGGCAGGGCAGGCGTTTTTAACGACCGGTAGCTCAAGCCTTTGGCACAGCTTGGCAATCTGGGCCTCTTCCGCGTAAATCATGGGGCGTATCTGGTAAACATCGGCCCGACTCATGTAGGTCGCGGGTTTGAAGCAACTTATGCGCCCCTCAAAAAGCAGCGACATCATATAGGTCTCAATTGCGTCATCCTTGTGATGTCCCAGAGCGAGTTTGTTCATTCCCCGGGCTTTGATCGCATCATTAAGCGCGCCACGCCGCATTTTCGAGCACAGAGAGCAGGGGTTCGCCTCCTTGCGAACGTCAAAGACGATTTCGCGTATATCTGTTTTGATGCAGGTGTAGGGTATGTTCAGTTCCGCACACATTTTCGCGACGGGGGCATAGCTCATACCCTCAAAACCCAGTTCCAGTGAGATACCCTCAAGCTCAAACTTTTTCGGATAATATGTGCGCAGGTGCGCAAGCGACCGAAGCAGGACAAGGCTGTCCTTGCCGCCGGAAACGCCGACGGCTATCCTGTCGCCTTCCTCTATCATGCCAAAATCGTCCACACCGCGTCGGACAAGGCTTGTAAAATCGTTCAGATAGTCCAAAATAACGCGCTCCAAAACAAAAATAGGTTTCGAGTAAACGGGAGATAACAGGAGAAAAACGGAGCAAATCAAAGCTAGCCATGACGTATTTATTTTTAAGTTAAAATAGGTGTTGACACGACTTTGCTGCTGTGGTATAAAAATAAGGCACCGTCGGGGTTTGCGACGTTTTCCAGACCATTCTAACGGTGCAACAGCCAATTGTCAAAGTATTTTAACGGCTTAAATCAAAAAAGCCGCAAAGAACGGCGGAAGGGTCTTTTTTTCATTTCCCGCGTCTGCCGTAGGGAATACAGCAAACAATATATATTCTACATTATTTGGAGGCAGAAAAAATGTCCACTTACATGGCAAATGCGGACACCGTTACCCGTAGCTGGTATATCCTTGATGCAGCGGACAAGCCCCTTGGAAAGACAGCGGCTCTCGCTGCCGATATCCTTCGCGGCAAGCTCAAACCCATCTATACGCCACACGTTGACTGCGGTGATTTCGTTATCATCATCAACGCCGAGAAGGCAGTCCTCACCGGCAAGAAGCTTGAGCAGAAGTATTATTACACTCACTCCGGCTATGTCGGCGGACTCAAGGCAGTTCAGTATAAGCGTCTCATGACCGAGAGACCGGACTTCGCAATGAAGCTTGCCGTTAAGGGTATGCTCCAGAAGAATACTCTCGGCGCAGACCAGCTTACCCGCCTGAAGGTTTTCAAGGGCGCGGAACACACCCATCAGGCACAGCAGCCCGTAGCCTGGAATCGCTAAGGAGGAGAATGAATATGTATCAGAGCAAGAAGCCTTACATGTATGGCACCGGCAGAAGAAAGTCTTCTGTTGCAAGAGTTCATCTGTTCCCAGGCGGCACAGGTAAAATCACAGTCAACGGGCGTGAGATAGACGATTATTTCGGACTTGATACCCTCAAGTTCATCGTACGTCAGCCACTTGTTACAACCTCCAATGTCGACAAGGTTGATATCGAAGCAACTGTTGTCGGCGGCGGCGTAACCGGTCAGGCCGGCGCAATCCGTCACGGCATTGCAAGAGCTCTGCTTCTGGTGGACGAGGCTTATCGCCCCGCACTCAAGGCTGCAGGTTTCCTGACCCGTGACCCGAGAATGAAAGAGCGTAAGAAGTACGGTCTCAAAGGCGCACGTCGTGCCCCCCAGTTCTCCAAGAGATAATATGGCTTTTCGAAAAGCGCCGTCGCATGACGGCGCTTTTTTAAATGGTATCAAATCATGCAAAAGAGGCTTGACGCTGTTCAACGGTGTCGGGCTCTTCCATACAGAGATGGTTCGAGACATCAGACACTACTCCTCTTCTTCATGTGATATATTGACAAGCGGCATGATATTAGGTATTATGTTTGTAATTGTATAATATTCGCGTACAAAAGCTAATAATGTCGGCAAAATCATCTAAAGGTGATGGCGCAAAGCTAAAGGGACTAAGGCGGAGCACCGCTATGTCAGCCAGTTGCATATATAACAATATGTGTCACTCGAAGCATCCTTTTGGCTGATGGAGCCGAGAGGGTGTTTTTTATTCAATGGGAATTGGGAGGGATAGCATTGATCAATCTAGAGGCTTTGAGAGATTTTTCGAAAATCAGAAAGTATGAAAGCGGGACAGTATTTAGTAAAGATGGTACTGGGACCGAAATGTATATAGTTCTTCAGGGTGAAGTAGCTATAATTGACAGTCTTAGTAACAAAATTATTGATACTGTTAAGCCTGGCAACTATTTTAACGCTTCATCAGTGTTTTCCGATAAAAAATCGCGCATAACTTCAAGAGCAATTACTGATGTAATTGCTCTGCCAATAAGCAGGATCGACATAGAAGCATTTATAGCAAGCGAGCCAAGACTTGTTTTTGAGCTGATAAAAGCAATGTATGGCCGTTTTGAAAAAATAAGCTGTGATTATGAAGCTGCTGCGGGCTGTAAATGGATAGAACGCAAACCGATTTTGGCTGACGCTGATACCGACATAGAGCCAAAAAGCAATCAAGTGAATGACAATTCACAGGTCGCGAATTCACAAGGCGATGAGACATCAGCCGTTATGCCGGGTACCGACTTCAAATTGTTTCCTGCTGGACACACCGGTGAATACCAATTACCATTAACGAATGATAACGCGAGCATTTGTGAGGTGGACTACAGATGCCCTTTATGCGGTAACAAGTTTAAAGGACTGAAGATAATGTCCAGCAAACTTGGACAGCCCGTCATAGAAAGCGACATGCGCAAGCGCTACAAAGATTTTGAACCTGTTTATTATGAGGTAGTAACATGCCCGCATTGTTTATACAGTGCATTGGAAAATATATTCGAAAAGCCTGAAGACATAGAAACAAGCTTGGCTGGAGAACTGAAAAAGCTTAAGAACAGCACTAATATACAGTTTAAAACTAAGCCCGATACTGCATCTGTATTTGCAGGATACTATCTGGCGCTGCTGTGCGCCTCCAGCTACTATTCAAAGACTCAAATAATCCGGGCAAGACTTCTGCACATGCTCAGCTGGCTGTATCAGGATTGCAAAGATGAGCAAATGGAAATGGATTTGACAAAGCAGGCGCTTGAGAAATATACAAAGGCTTATCTGGAATCGGATCTGTCAGCGGCTGGTGAAATACAGCTTGTCATGACTATAGGCGAATTGAATGCCAAGCTTGGAGATATCAAAGAAGCAAGAGACTATTATTACAAAGCAAGAATGAATAATCAGATATCGGCAGTTTTAAAAAAGCGGGTAGAAAACAGATTGGAAGAACTTAAGGAAATTGATAATGGAAATGCAAAGACCGCAGTTGATGAGGCAAAAAACGTAAATGTCAAGGGTCGCAGATTTCTGCACTAAAGCTTTGTCGCGATACGAAGGAAAGGGTTTGCGGCAATATGATAAGCAAAGAAAGTAAGGCCTTTGGCAGGTATAAGCATGATATAACAATCCCCGACGCCTACTCGTCGGGGATTGTTATTCTCATGCCGGATAATAATTTATCAGATACGCTTTCAGGGTTTCTTTGCCGCTTGAAAGATAGGTGTGCTTTGCCGAGGCCGTGAAGCTGATAGCGTCATTCGGATGCAGAACAAAAGTCTCAGCATTGAATGTAAAGGTCAGCTCGCCCTCCAGCACCATAATGTATTCCTGAGATTTTTCCGAATGGCCGATGGTCGTGTGGCTGTGTCCCGGGTCGAGTTCGATCTGAAAAACCTCAAAATCGCGCTGGGGCGAGGTTGCGTAGTAGCAATAGAGCCTGTAATGCCCATTTTCATCGTTTTGCATCACAATTTCAGACTTTTCAACGACTGCGGCGACGTGCTCCGGCTGCTCCATGAGGGCGGTGTATGATACCCTCAATCCGTTCGCGATTTTCCAGATGGTATTGATAGTCGGATTGGTGTCGCCCTTTTCTATCTGACATAGCATCACCTTGCTGACGGAGGATAGCTCCGCAAGCTGCCCGAGACTGAGGTTTCTTTCCAGGCGGAGCCTTTTCAGATTGTCGGAAATTATTTGATTTATATCCATAATACGCTCCTAAAAGTGTTGACAAATATAACTAACAATCGTAATATATATCAAACACAATATAGTTTACGATTGTTCGCTATTATTGTACAACGCGGGGGCAGGGAGTGCAACAAGAAAATGAATGAGACAAAAAACAGGAGCTTCAAAAAAGCGCTGACCGCGGCGTTTCCGCATACAGTACCCGTTCTGACGGGGTTTTTGGTGCTGGGAATGGCTTACGGAGTGCTGATGCAGACAAAGGGCTACGGTACGCTGTGGGCAGTGCTCATGAGCGCGGTTGCTTTTTGCGGGAGTATGCAGTTCGTGGCAATTACGCTTCTTACCGCGGCGTTCAGCCCCATACAGGCGTTTTTGCTCAGTATAATGGTCAACGCGCGGCATCTTTTCTATGGCATCTCCATGCTCGATAAGTACAAGGGCCTCGGAAAAGTGAGAGCTTTCCTTATTTATACGCTCTGCGACGAGACTTTTTCGATATCTTCGAGTGTCACTCCGCCGGAGGGAGTCGAGCGAAAGTATTTCTATTTATCCATATCGCTGATGGACTATCTCTACTGGGTGCTTGGAACCTTTCTCGGAAGCGTGCTTGGAAATTTTGTCACGTTCAACACAAAGGGGCTGGACTTTGTTCTGACGGCACTGTTCGTCGTCCTCTTCCTTGAGCAGATGAAGAAAAGTGAAAACAGGATACTCGGGCTCATCGGCGTCGCCTGTACCGTGATTGCGCTGGTTATTTTCGGAGCGAGCAATCTGGTTATACCGTCGATGATTCTTATATTGTCGGTATTATTGGTTACGGGGAGGAAAGAGCTATGCTTCTGACGCCGACACAGACGCTTATCATGATTCTGGCGGTCGCGTTGGGCGCCATGACGACCAGATTCACACCGTTTATTTTGTTTCCCGAGCATAAAGAGCCACCGAAAATCATTACATATTTAGGCCGTGTTTTGCCGCCCGCGATGATGGGCTTGCTGGTCATATACTGCCTGAAAAGCGTTTCGATTAAAAGCTCTCCGCACGGGATACCGGAGCTTATCGCGATACTTGCCATAGTGGCGCTTCATAAGTGGAAGAGCAATGTGCTCATCAGCATCGGCGGAGGAACCCTGGTGTATATGATTCTGGTGCAGGCGGTGTTCCGCTGATTTAAATACCAGTAATACCTGGAAAACAGTGGACTTAGCTGACGGCTGGTGATATCATTTTTATGGATAAAGAATAACGGTTTTACCGGAAACAAGCCTGCGAGGTACATATGAGAATCGAGACGGACAGATGCCTGATTCGCCGCTTTGAAGAAAAAGATATCGTCGATTTCATGGCATACAGAAACAACGAGAAATGGATGCAATATCAGGGATTTAAAGGACTTACAAAGCAGGAATATAGCAAGGTCTTGCTTGTAGAGCCTGATATGCAGGCGGGCGCACAGCTTGCGATAATTGACAAAGAAGCTGAGAGACTGATCGGCGATATATATTTAAAGCAGGAGGAAAACTCGTTCTGGCTCGGCTATTCGATAAATCCGGCGAGCGCAAGACAAGGCTTCGCGTTTGAGGCGGTCAGCGGCATAATAGGCTGGCTTAAGGATAACGGCGCCGATAAGGTGCTTGCGGATGCGATGCCGGAAAATGTCCCTTCGATAAGTTTGCTGAAAAAACTGGGATTTGATTTTACGGGTAAGGATGAAAACGGGGATATGCTGTTTGCGCGTGATCTGAAATGAGCATTATATTGCTGTTAGCGGGAACTTTGATTCAGACTAATGCAAGGGAGTATCGTTATGAGAGAAATTGAAGCAAGAAGAAGCATAAGGAAGTACACCGGCAAAGAAGTTGAAAAAGAGGCGCTGATGCAGATTCTGGAAAGTGCGAGGCTGGCTCCGTCCGGAAGCAACACTCAGCCCTGGAATTTCATTATCGTTGAATCGCAGGAGATGAAAGAAAAGATAGCTGAGGCAGACCACAACCAGAAATGGATGCTGACTGCGCCGGTCTTTGTTGTATGCGTCGCGGATATCTGCTGCCGCCTTGAGCCTAAGCCCGATATGTATATCGATGAAGAAAGTCCAGAGCCGGAAGTGAAGATGATCATCAGGGACACCGCGATAACGATTGAACATATCCTGCTTGAGGCGGAGCATCTGGGACTTGCTACCTGCTGGACCGCATGGTTTGACCAGAAAGATATGAGACCCATTCTGAATATCCCCAATGACAAATATGTCTGCGGCGTTATCACTCTGGGATATGCCGACGAAAACCCGGCTCCCCGACCGAGAAGAAAAATGGAAGAAATGGTAAGATACGAAAAATGGGCGTGATTAAACGCTGACTGTTTCTGAGGATAAAAAAAGCAGTAATATTTGCTTAAATAGATATATACGTAAAAAGCGTCATCGAAGGATGGCGCTTTTTACGCAGGCCGTTTTGCGGCCGCGGAGACAGTCGGTGCCGCGCTGAACTGTAAGCCGAGCCTGAATATAAAAATAATGCAAAGCATACTTGACAAATAATGCAAAGCGTACTATACTAAAACTGCAAAGTTAGCTTAGCATATTTAGTTATTCGCGGATTCTGAAAACGAAGGTGGTATTGTTTGAGAACAAGGATAAAAGAGCTTAGAAAGCAGCGAAAGCTATCGCAGGAGGAGCTGGCTCTTGCGGTGGGAACGACCAGACAAACAATAACCTCGATTGAGGTAGGGAAGTACATTGCATCTCTGACACTGGCATATAAGATTGCGAAGTATTTCGGACTGACAATCGAAGAAGTATTTGATTTTTCAGAAGTGGAGGATTTTATAAATGAATGAGTACAGAAAGGTTTTAAAAAGCAGGTTAATCATAGCCGTGTGTTGTGTCGGCCTGGCAATTACTGCCGTCTCGTGCGGAATGCATTTGACTGCGCAGGCGGAAACAGCAGCAAGCACATTCAATGACGGTTTTGTGAAAGGGTTCCCACTCGGACTTTTCACAGGTTTTTGCGTGCTGGCTTTAATCTATATAGTGCGGTACATAAGAGCGCTAAAGAGCGAGGCAGTTCTCAAAAAAATGTATATAGCAGAAAACGACGAGCGCAAAAAGGCAATACGCCAGAGCGCTCTGGGAGTAAGCTTCTTTTTCACGGCGGGAATTCTTGTTGTGGGCTTGACAATCGCGAGTTTTTATAATACCGTTGTAGCCATGACACTGGCAGCGGTGCTGGCTGTACATGTGATTGCAGGCGGAGTTTTTAAGCTCATTTACTCTATGAAGTATTAAAAAGGCGCGGCGGCAAGTACTAATACCGCCGCACCTTTTTACTAATTAAACTTGAGGTTGAACCATGAGAGAATATACTGCGATTATATGGGATATGGATGGGACGCTGCTTGACACGCTCGATGACCTTGCTGACGGCGTGAACGCTGCGCTGACGGAGTTTAATCTTCCCGTCAAAACCAGGGACGAGATTCGAAGCTTTATCGGCAACGGTATAAACCGCACGCTTGAATTGTCTGTTCCCAGCGGAAAAAGTCATCCCCGGTTCGAAGATATACTTTCATTTTTTAAAGACTTCTACGAAATTAATTCCAGCAACAAAACAAAGCCTTTTTTCGGACTCGATAGGGCGCTGCCTGAACTGAAAAGACGCGGATACCGCATGGCAATCGTATCAAACAAGACTGATTCGACGGTTAAGGCTCTGGCGGAACTGTTCTTTCAAGGGCTTATGGATACCGCAATCGGCAACTCGGAGGGACTGCGCAGAAAGCCCTTCCCGGACGAGGTGCTGGAAGCACTGAGCGCTATGGACACGGCTAAGGCCTCGGCGGTCTATATCGGCGATTCCGAGGTCGACATTGAGACCGCAAAAAATACCGGAGTCGACTGCATCTGCGTTTCGTGGGGATACCGCAGCAGGCAAGAGCTTACAGCTCAGGGAGCAAAGGTAATCATCGACACGCCCGAGGAGCTTCTGGGACTGCTGAAATAGGAGAATAAGGAGCTAAATTATGTATATAAGACGCTTGGAGAAAACCGAAATTTCAGATGCTTTGAACCTGATCTGGGACACTTTCCTCGAGCTCGAGGCTCCCGACTATGAACAAAAGGGCGTGAACACCTTCAGAGCCTGTCTGGATGACAGGGAGTTTACGGGAAAGCTCACATTTTACGGCGCATTCGAAATTGATAAGCTTGTCGGCGTCATAACCACCAGAAACGACGGCAATCATATTGCCCAGTACTTTGTCCTCAAGGAATATCATCGGCAGGGTATCGGGAGAAAACTGTTTGAATTCATTCTGCCCTTCAGTACAGGCGAAAAGGTCACGGTCAATTCGTCGCCTTACGCTGTGGAAGTTTATCATCGGCTCGGCTTTAAAGATACCGATTCGGAGCGTGTGACAG
>JASDTK010000154.1:0-3209 GCA_041891555.1 Oscillospiraceae bacterium | reverse complement strand
TCTTGATACAGCCGACCATGAGGGAGTTTGCCATATTGTTGCCGTCACCGATGAAGCAGAGCTTTAAGCCCTTGAAGGAGTGTTTATACTCACGTATTGTCATGAGGTCCGCCAGCACCTGACAGGGGTGCGCATAATCCGTGAGCCCGTTTATAATCGGGATAGAGCCGTATTTTGCCAGATCCTCAACCTCCTGCTGTGCGAAGGTACGTATCATGATGCCGTCAAGATAGCGGGAGAGCACGCGCGCCGTGTCCTGAACCGGCTCACCGCGCCCGATTTGGAGATCGCGCGAGGAGAGAAACAGGGCGTTTCCGCCGAGCTGATACATTCCGACTTCAAAGCTGACTCTGGTTCGGGTCGAGCTTTTCTGGAATATCATGCCCAGTGTTTTGCCCTTCAGGTAGTGGTGCTCGATGCCGTTTTTATGCTCGTATTTGAGCTGATCGGCAAGGTTCAGTATTCCGACTATCTCCTCCGGAGTGAGGTCGGAAAGCTTAAGCAGATGCTTCATAGTGCAATTACTCCCTTCAATATCCTTATGGCTTTTTCAAGTTCTTCCTGTTTTATTGTGAGCGGCGGCAGCAAACGAACCTTGGATTTCGCTGTCAGCACGATTACGCCCTGCTCGAGGCATTCTGCGGCAATTGCTTTGGAGTCCTTTTCGGTTTCAATTCCTACCATAAGTCCAAGCCCCGTGATGGATTTAATACCCTTAGTGTCCGCAAGCTCCGCTCTGATATAGTCGCCCTTCCTGCGTACCTCAGCCATGAGCGTGTCGTCAAGCCTTGACAGTATGCTCAGGGCGCCTGCAGCGCAGACCGGGTTCCCTCCGAAGGTTGAGCCGTGCGTTCCCGCCGTCATGGTGTCCTTCACTTTTTCGCCGAGCATCGCGCAGCCTAGAGGCAGACCGCCGCCCAGACCCTTTGCCGTTGTCACGATGTCAGGTGTGATTCCATATTGCATATAAGTGTAAAGCGTGCCAGTTCTGCCGTTTCCCGTCTGCACTTCGTCTATAATGAGGAGAATATCCTTATCGTTGCATAAGGCTGATACTTTTAAAACATAGTCCTTATCCAGCGGAATCACTCCGCCCTCGCCCTGAACGAGCTCCAGCATCACAGCGCAGACCGTGCCGTCGCACGTTGCTTCAAGCGCGTCAAAGTCATTTGCGAGGGAATATTTGAAGCCCTCAAGGAACGGTGCAAAGTGTACGTGCATATTATCCTGACCCGTAGCGGAAAGCGTTGCCAGTGTGCGTCCGTGGAAGCTGTTTGTGAGTGTCACAATTGTGCTTCGTCCTTCACCGTACTTATCGGAGGAGTATTTTCTGGCGCATTTAATGGCACATTCGTTTGCCTCTGCGCCGGAGTTTGCGAAAAAGACCTTCTTCATGCTGGTTTTTTCACAGAGCATTCTCGCAAGCTGTGCCTGCGGTTCGGTATAGTAGAGGTTTGAAATGTGCTGAAGCTTGTGGAGCTGAGTTTCTACAGCATTGACCCACTGCGTGTCGCAGGCGCCGAAAGCGTTTACGCCGATGCCGCTGCCGAGGTCAATAAATTCCTTACCGTTCTCATCTGTTATGATAGCTCCGCTTCCGACTGATGCGACAAACGGGCTCCGGGCGTAGGTGTTCGCGACATATGATTTGTCAAGTTCAATTATATCCATATCAACGCTCCAATATTATGTAAACTTATATGAACATTGTTCCTATGCCCTCGTCTGTGAGGGTTTCGATCAGTATCGAATGGGGTACACGCCCGTCAATGATGAATACTCTTTTTACGCCGCGTCGTATCGCTTCAATGCAGCACTCGACTTTTGGAATCATGCCGCCGGAGATGACGCCCTCGCGCATGAGCTGCGGCGCTTCGCTGACATTGACGACAGGTATGAGAGACTTCGGGTCGTCCTTGTCGCGCAGAAGCCCCGAAATGTCTGTCATGGAAACGAGACTCTCCGCTTTCAGCGTTCCGGCGATACGGCTGGCGGCAGTATCTGCATTTATATTGTAAGAGTTTCCGTCCTTGTCGCAGCCAATTGTCGAAACCACGGGGATATAGCCCTTGTCGAGCACATCCAGTATCGGCCTAGGGTCGATGCTCGTGATTTCGCCAACGTAACCGAGTTCGTCGCTGAGCTTTTCAGCCTCTATCATGTGCCCGTCCATACCGGAAAGGCCAATAGCTCTGCCGCCCATATTACCGATGAGATTTACAAGATTCTTCGAAATTTTGCCTGCGAGCACCATCTGTACGACCTCTGCGGTATCCTTATCGGTTACACGCAGTCCGTCGATGAACTGGCTGTCCCTGCCCATCTGTTTGAGAGTATCGCTTATCTCCGGACCTCCGCCGTGAACCAGCACGACCTTTACGCCTATCAGTGAGAGGAGCACGATATCGCCCATCACAGCGCGTTTGAGCTCATAATTTATCATCGCGTTGCCGCCGTATTTGACGACGATTATTTTGTTGTTGTAACGCTGGATATAGGGCAGAGCCTCTATGAGTACCTTCGCTCGCTGCGCATTTGTCAATGCTTCGTCCATAATCAGCTTCTCCTCCATGAATATTATGTCAACTGCGATAGTCCCCGTTTATCCTTACATAGTCGTAAGTGAGGTCACAGCCGAAAGCTGTGGCAGAAAAGTCTCCGTCTCCGAGAATAACATCTATAATGATTTTGTCGCAGGAGAGTACTTCCTTGGCCTTTTCCTCGGAGAAGGCTATGCCACCGCCGTTTTCACAGACCCTAATTTCTCCCGCCGTGGATTTGAAGCCGACGGAGATTTTCGAAACGTCAGTGTCTGCACCGGCGTAGCCAATTGCGCAGAGAATTCTTCCCCAGTTCGCGTCGGAGCCAAACATCGCGCATTTGAGGAGGGGAGAGCAGATGACACTCTTTGCAATCTTTCTCGCGTCTTCCTTACTCTTTGCACCTGTGACAACGCATTCAAGCAGCTTGGACGCGCCCTCGCCGTCCTTTGCGATGCTGCGGCTGAGGCCAAGGCTTAACTCAAGTAGAGCTTTTTTAAACACTTCAAAGTCTTCGCCCTCGGAAACAATCTCAGCATTCTCAGCCATGCCGTTCGCAAGTATGACCATCGTATCATTCGTCGAGGTATCGCGGTCAACGCTTATCATGTTGAAGCTGTCCTGAATGCTGAAATTAAGGGCTTTTTGAAGCATATCGGGGCTTATGGC
>JASDTK010000153.1:19786-20973 GCA_041891555.1 Oscillospiraceae bacterium | reverse complement strand
GCTGTGCCTTGGGAAGCGTTCGGAGCGTGCGGCGCTGCGCCAGATCATAGCACCGCAAAAACCGGTCTGGTTTCAAGCCGTGCCGCATGTAATCCAACAGTAGTTCGGCACATGCGTAACTGTCGCTGCCGGCGTTGTGGTGATCCAAGTCGAGATTCAGATAATCGCATAAGGTATTGAGCCTATGGTTCTCCAGCCTTGGATAGCAGGCTCGCCCCATGACGCAGGTGCAGGCATAGTATGTAAATGGCTGCCATTCGATTTGGTAGGCATTCAGACATTGCGCCAGCACACCCATATCAAACGGCGCGTTGTGTGCGATCAGCAACCCGCTGTCCATGACCGGTTCAATCTTCTCCCATAGCTGTGGGAACGTAGGCTGATCGACCACCATCTTTGGTGTGATGCCGGTTAGATTGATGTTAAATGGGTCAAAGTGCACCTCTGGGTTTACGAGAGAATAAAAATCATCCACAACAGCTCCATTCTCGACAACCGTAATTCCGAGGGCGCTGATTCGATCGTTTGCATAGTTGGGGGTCTCCACATCAAATGCAATGTAACGATTGCTCGTCATATTCTACCTTCTCTCTGTGTCATCCTTTTGTCGTCGCGAAGCCGCTGTAGTATTGCCTCGTCCGCAGGGCAGAATTTATATTGCGAAATTTCGTTCACTGTAATCCAGCGTATATCATTGTGCTCCAGCTTTTGCGGCACGCCCTCGGCAATCGTGGCGTTGAACAGAGTCAAGTGGACTCTGATGTCGGGATATTCATGCATTACGGCCATGAACTCGCTGCCCACATTTAGCATAATGGCAAGCTCCTCCTGACATTCGCGGATGAGAGCCTGCTCCTTCGTTTCTCCGGGTTCAACTTTGCCACCAACGAATTCCCACAGCAACGCCCTTGCTTTTGTTGCCGGTCGCTGGCATATCATAAATTTGTCCTTGTCCCAGATAAGGGCAGCTACTACTTCGGTCATCATCCCACCACCAATTTATTTGTCTTCTTCAAATATTTCGCTGGAATTGGGCAGTGCAGGTTCCACGTAATGTTTATGGGCCGGGAGCCCTCGTGCTTCACATAGTCCGCGAGGCCGAGGAACGTGTACGAGCCTGTTCCAAAGCCATCATTTTTGAATTCACGGACAAAGAGCAATATCCTGTTTCCGGTATCCCTGTGCAT
>JASDTK010000153.1:0-19776 GCA_041891555.1 Oscillospiraceae bacterium | reverse complement strand
GTGCATGATGTACCTGCGGCCTGTAGTCGAATCCTCCGCCGTTGTGCTCTGGCTCTGCCAATGAAACAAGTGCTCATTAATGGAATAGTCGTTGTACATGGTCGTGGGCGAATAGTCCTTTTCGGATTTGTTTAGCGTAACGAAAAACACATCCGTCTTCTTTTCCGTGAAATATTTAACTCCGATACCCTGAAGCGCGCTGTAATTGAAATATCCCATCGCCGTTGCTATCTGCCGCATGGAGTAGGTACAATGCACGTCAAGCGCAAAGTCAAAGCCCATCTCTACCACCTCGTCTACCAGGTCGATATGGTCGAGATTGAAGTGCAAAAGCTCCAGCAGTTCGCCCATGATCGTGGGGCTTTCCGCCAGTGCATGAAGGTTTTCCCGGACATCATCACTGTTTACATCCTCTGCGGATTTGTTCCAGACCGTCACATAGAACATCTGCAAAAACGTCTTTTCATTTACGCTGAGTGCCGCATAGCCCAGCGTTGCCAGCCGCGGCAACAAATCCAGTAGGCAGGCAATCCACCTACGCGAATCGATAGCACAGAGACGGGAAAAGGCTGTTTCAAAGGAGGCTTCCGCAGCTTCCTGATAATCATCTCTCGCGCCAGCCTGCACACACAGCCTAGCAAAGCAGGCGCGGGCATAAAGTGTGCGCGGGTCGATATGGTAATAGTCCAGAAAACTTGTGAGTGTGAGCGGCTTACCGGTATCATCCTCAAAGGAGGCGATACGAGCAAGAACACCAGCCTTCACGCCAAAAGAGGAACGGATATTTTCCAATATGTATTCTTTTGCCTTTCGCTCTAGCTGGATATAGCAGCCTTTGGGCAGAGCTGCAAAGCCGTCCTTGATTTCCCGCTGGACGCTGTGGGTAGTATTGGAGAGAAGCGCGGCAAATTTATCTTCAAAATTGTATTTACGGTTGGCCTGGCCTATAAAATCCAGTACAGTCAGGCATTCTTTGTTATCAGAAAGACGCAGGCCGCGCCCAAGCTGCTGTAAAAATACAGTGAGGCTTTCAGTGGGGCGCAGAAACAGGACAGTATTCACCTCTGGAATATCCACACCCTCATTATAGATGTCTACGACGAAGATAAAGCGCAGCTCACCTGAGACAAGGCGCTGTTTGGCGGTGTCGCGTTCTTCGTCCGGAGAATTGCCTACGAGGAATATGGAGGGAATCCCCGCCCCGCTAAAGAACTCGGCCATAAATTTCGCGTGTTCCACTGAGACGCAGAAGCCAAGACCCTTGACTTCGTCCATGTCAGTCACATACTTGTCCAGCGACCGGACAATATGGCCGGCACGGTGCTCTGCAACGGCGCGGTTCAGAACATAGATGTTTTCAAGCTGAGACTTTTCATAACCGCCGCGGACCCAACGCAGATCACTGAGATCGACGGTATCTGTCACGCCGAAATACTGGAACGGACAGAGCAGTTTTCGGTCGATGGCCTCGGGCAGACGAATTTCGGCAGCAATGCGGCCATCGAAGTAGTCCAAGATGCTCTTGCCATCCATTCGCTCCGGGGTAGCAGTCAGACCAAGCAGGATTTTAGGCTTGTAATATTCGAGAAAGTCGTAGGACTCCGCCGCCGCATGGTGCGTTTCATCCACGACAATGTAATCATAATAATCCGGTGATGTTTTCTCGGTCAGCGCCTGGGAGCGGAGCGTCTGCACGGAGACGAACAGATAGTCCAGCGAATCGGGCCTGTAGTTGCCCACAAAGAGGCTGCCGAAGTTTACGTCCTTCAAAACGCCCTGGAAGCAGGCGAGACTTTGCTTTAATATTTCTTCCCGATGCGCCACAAAAAGCAGATGGTTTGGCTTGCCGGGGTTTGCCTTACAAAAGCCGCGATAGTCGAAAGCGGAGATCACCGTCTTGCCGGTGCCGGTTGCCGCCACGACAAGATTCTTGTAATAGCCACGTATCTCGCGCTCCGCGCGCAGGCGGTCCAAAATCTCCTGTTGGTAGGGATAGGGCTGAATGTCAAATAAGTACGAACGGTCCGGCTCACCGTGATAACGCTCGGCGCGCAAAGCCGAAACCAGTCGCTGCTTCTCTTCCTCACTGTACAGTTCAAACTCACTTGAGTTCCAGTAGCTTTCAAATGTTGCCCCGATTTTTGAAATTGTCTCCGGCTGATCCTTAGCGGTAACCTTAACATTCCACTCAAGGCCGCTGGACATGGCGACGTTGGAAAGGTTGGATGAACCAACGTAGGCGGTCGTGAAGCCGGTATTGCGGTAGAAAACATAGGTTTTCGCGTGCAGGCGGGTCCGCTTGGTATCATAGGAGACCATAATCTCAGTACAGGGTAATTGCCGCAGCTCTTCAATCGCTTTCGGGTCTGTAGCACCCATATAAGAGGTCGTGATAATGCGCAGCTTTCCGCCTCGCATTGTAAAAGCGTGCAGCTCATCCATGATAAGTCGCAGGCCGCTCCATTTGATGAAAGATACCAGCATATCGATGCTGTCGGAGGAGACGATCTCCTTCTTGAGCTCCGAATACATGCTTGGCTCATGGATGGCCCCGGTAAACAGCGAGCTCTGGGCGATAGAGGTTTCAGGCCGGACAATCTCAGCTTTTTCATTTAGAGCGTAGACAGAGTTTTCCTTGTTCAACAGTGCAAGTAGCTGCTGTGCTCTATGATCAACTTCCAGCGAATCAAATGCTGATTCCCCGGTTTCACCAATAATGGTAGCCACTATCTTATTCACCAGTTCAATCTGAGACTGCACGTCTCCGCCGCTGTCGCGGACATTGTCAAGGCTCTTTTCAATGACCTCAGAGATGTATTTTGATAGTACCTTAGCCGCTTCGGCCTCGTCTATGGGCGCAACTGACTGTAGCTTGTCCACCGCCACGTCAAGCTCTTCACCTAAGCGTTTATTGATTATCTGCTCGTATAGACCGGGTTGAAGCATATAACACCTCAGAATTCAATTTGATAAATTAACTTGTGATGGCGCTCCTCCGTTACTTTGCTTTGCATTTTAAAAAGCATACAAAAATAGCCCTACATCGTAGGGCTTCTCCATTTGCGCAGCTGGATGCCATCCAAAACGGTACAGGCCCTTATAGCTTTACTTCGCCGTCTTTCGACGGTTTTGCCGAATATTTCTCTTTATTTTTCCAGTGTATACTTTTTGGCGAATAATTGCAACCTGATATTCGCCATTTTATACCATATTTTGCGATTTAGGACAAACGGAGCCCCCGACATGCAGTTTAACATGCAGAGTGCTGCATCAGAGGTTCAGCAGGTTCTCCAGCTTATCTGCCGCCTGCCGCAGATCTTCGCCGGACGGGGCATAATCGCTGCTTACAGGCGCATTTTGTCCGTTTCCCGGCAGGTATGCCTCATAGTTTTTCTTCGTCATATAGCGGCGCGCAAGCCCTAATGTCTCGGTCAGTGCGGAAAGCTCCACGCCCTCTCGCAGTGTCAGCACGGCGAATGTGTGGCGAAGGTCCGTGAAGCGGATGTGATCCAACCCGGAGTGTTCGATAATCCTGTTATGCAGGAGACGTACCATATTCGGCGAATACGGTTTTTGCGTTCCGGGGTGCTGGAACATATACGGGCTGCTGGGATGTCTTAAATGCTCCTGCTCAAGCAGCGCCACAGTCTCCTGGGGCAGTTGTATTTTTCGTATCGTGCCGCTATAGTCAATTAGCTCGCACCGTTCCACTGCCCGGCCTTTATCTATTGTCAAGATACGCTTAGCAGCATCCAAATCGCTCCATTTCATCGCAATCAGCTCTCGCTGCCGTAAACCGCTCATCAGCGCCAAATTGAACATCGGCAAGCAGTCGAGTTCTTCGGCGGCGTCCATATAATTCTCCGCCTCCATCGCGTTCAGAACATTTGCTTTTACTGTCATTGTCTTTGGATACCGAAAGGCGTCTGCCGGATTTTTTTCTATCAGACCGTCTCTTACCGCCTGGCTCAGACACTGACGTAGCAATCGATGAAGGTGCAGCATGCTCTCATCGCTCATTTCGGGATAACTCTTACTTTCGGGGCGATGGGTTCCGTGGTGCTTTCGATCTTCTAGAAAACGTCCGACCTCATCCTCGGTCAACTCGGTGAGCGCAACATTACCCAGACCGGGGATAATATGATTTTGGAAAATATATCGGCGCGCCTCATACGTTGTCCTGCGGACATTCGGCTTGTCATAAACCTTCATCCAATAATCTGTCCACTCTTTTATCGTCAAATTCCCACCTCCATGCAGCGCCGCGCTAGGTCTCGAAACGGAACCCACGGCAGGCGCGCCGAGTACAGCAATTTGCGGTGCAGATAGTAAAATTCATGGAGCTGATAGGGCTCGCCGGTTTTGAGATTAATAAATGCCTGCGGCTTATCAGCATGGCACTTGTGCTCTTCTGCCAGCAGTGCGGCGGCTTTTTGGTTCAACGTCAGCAGCCTTTTACCGCGCAGTATTAATCGATTCTGGACATTGAAATCGGCCCACAGCAATGTGAACAGTTCACATTGCCGCAGGCCGCTGGTTAGTCCGATATAGATGATTGGGAGTACGCCGTATTCTTCTGCTGCTTTCAGATAGCGCTGAATTTGCCCGATGCGCAGAAGGTTTGCTTCATTTTCGGCTCCTTCCGGCACTTCACAGGCCTTCGCCGGATTGCACTTGATAAGCTGCTCCCGACAAGCTTCATCCAAAGCCCTCCGCAGAAGCAGGTGTATGCACCAGATACTTCGGGTGCTCAACCCATTGTTGACGAGCCGCCCGTAGAACGACTGCACGTTTTCCATCGTTAGTTCTCTCAGATTCATTTTTCCGATGTCGGGAATGATGTGCCTGAAAATTAAATTCCGGTAACCGCCCTCGGTGCTGGCGTTCCACTTTCCGATTCGGTCCGAGAACCACCGGTCTGTCCACTCCCCTACTGTAATGTTCTGCATTTCCTCGCCTCCTGTCAGCAAGGAACAATATCACAGAAGGTCTGCAATATCCAGAGAAAGATTATTGCTGGCATCAGGAAAATCACTTTCACATATTCGCTTAGACTTCTCAATATGATTGCCGCTATCGGCAATAACTCAGCGTAATTCTTTGAATACTTTGTTGGTATTTTGCCGATCAGTAGATATGGCATGGTGTATGAGAAGGGTATAAATTATTGTTCTGCGTTTTTATGATATATTTCCCCACCGCTGGGCGAAGTGGGTCGGCACAAAATGAACAGTCGTAATCATCTTCCTCTTACCTAGAGCAAAACCGAGACACATCTTTTAATATACAGAATCCATCCCAATTTTCATCCCAGTTAACGAAAGCTCCAGCCGAAACCAATAGGTTTCGAAAGTGCCGGAAAGTAAGCGGAGCTTTAGCGAACAGGGCAATAAAGTACGATACACGCCTTGAAAGCGTTTTCTGAAAGCTCAGACACGCGTTTGGGACCATCAGGCCGCAGGTTCGAACCCTGTCACTCGGACCAATTAGATGAGCACAGATGTTTTATATCTGTGCTCATCTATTTTCTACATTTATTAAAAACTGGATACGTTAGCTCCCCTGTTCAGTTTGATGTATACCAACAGTTATTTTAATATGGCAAGCAACTAACCACAGAATATTTAACGTAGAAAATATTACTAAAATTTACCACAATCCGTATATGGGCCCTGTGAAATAAAAAGTAACTATACCGATCATATTTGAAAAGCCATGTACAAGCACTGAAGCCCAGATGCTTTTATATCGGTAACGAACAACACTCAAAACTATTGCATCAAACGCAGTAGTTACCATTCCAACAACTCCTTGCTCACTGTGCATAAATCCAAACAAAAGTGATGTCGTTCCTACCGCTATTACCGTTCCCAAAGCTTTGTTTGAAAACAATGAAATAATTCTGTTTTGAAAGAAACCGCGATAAGCGGTTTCTTCTACTATAGCAGCTAATATCCAGCTGTATGCCAGATAAATCAGCATAAGCCCAGCATTTCCTTTTAGTGATGAATACATAGACATGTCTTGTGTCGTGTGAGTCAAATGATTAATCGCCGGAATGACCAAGGCGTAATCAAACACAGTCAGAGCACATCCAAGTCCTGCGGCGCAAAGAATAAAGCGCCCCGGTTTCTCCCACACGCTCTTGTTAAATATATCCGTTTTTTCTTTGCGTATTAGTAAAAATCCTACTCCAACTACTGCAATTATCACTGACGGTAAAAATACGTCAAATGCAATCAGCAAAGCCATGACGCTTAGCTCAATGAGAGAGAGGGTTAATTTTACGCTTTTTTTCATACACTTACTCCCAACCTGAAGTACTTATAAAGCTTAAAATATGAAAGCAGCTTTCCCGGGAAATAATTAGTATGCCGCCATGGCCTGTCGCACACAATGTCAATTAGATTTAAATCCTTGATGTTCGCCGTTTTGGATACCGAATAGCCGCTCCGCGAACGGGATGTTCATTTGTTTTGACTATCCTGATCCTTGATTCCCAAAATGAAACGTGTCGGCGCAAAATGGCGGAATATCTCATATAATACGAAACTGCTTATAAGAGCGCCCAGCATTATTGAAAAATATTTAAAGACAAAAGGCATATTCGTTCCCACTATGTAGTATGCAATCACAATCAGTACCGACTGATGCAGGACATATACCGGAAAAGAAGCTCTGTTTAGATAATTGAGCAAGGGGCTTGTTTTGCCGGTATATGTATCAGCAAAACCAATAAGACTCAGAGATATCATCCAAACACCCAGATTGCGCAGCAATGCGAAGCACGCGCCCAGCAAATCAACCTTTGAAGGCCACCCAAACGAAGATGCCAAAATAACATACACAGGGATAATAATAACAGCCACAGTCAGTGTAATAAAGCGGATTCGGCGTACCCATTCCAGCACCTTTCCATTGCGCGCAAGCAGGAAGCCAAGCAGGAACCATGCGGCATAATAAAAAATATTTTGGCCCCCTATAGCGGGGAGTGCCTGAAATTCGGACAGAGGAACAAACGCCAGCAGCCAGAGCCATGGCCTAACTTCCCCGTTAGATGGCCGGCTTATGCGGATTAGTAGCGGCAGCATGCATAAGCTGATAACGAAAAGATACACGATAAACCAAAGATGAGCAACGGTGAGGCCGCCTGTATATCCTGAAATATCATGAAAATCCAAAAAGTAGCGGCCGAGGACCTGCAAATAATTGCAATTAAAACCCTCGTGTTGTACACTTGCGTAATAGCCCTGCACAGGAACGATAAGAATTAGTCCAAACAGAAACGGCAGCATCAAACGATGGACTCGTTCCTTGATGTAAGCCTTGGTGCTTCGCTTCTGCAAAGCCCAAAATGTCGAGAAGCCTGCAATAATGAATAAAAGCGCCATAGGCCAGAAACCAACACTGGCCACGAACCAACTGGAAAACGCATTTGTGGTGTCTTTAACATAATTGGGCTCCCACTGATCGAATACTCGTGCGGTGTGAAACGGAAATAGCAAAAGTACAAGAATGATTCTTAGCCAATCAATGCCATGTTTACGCACATTCAATATCCTCACTTGCAGTTTTTTCTCTTTCGACAGTAACTCTGTCTATTGCATCTATTTTACTTGATTCTTATGGAGTCTGTCAAACTCGCACTAGATTCTCACGAATGATAGTTTTTCTCAAGGCAGAAGCCATGTCGCCACTCAGCCCAGCTTACTAAAAAGAACTGTCTGCTCCTTCATGGAAATCTTGCCGACCTGATATCCATATGCGGCCAGCTCCTTCTTGAAATTCAAAAAGGAGTGGTCGAGCGGCACACCGGCGATGCTGCAGATTTCATCAAAGGTAAGCCGGAAGGACTTCTCTCCGCGCTGCTGAATATATTCCCAAAGGGTATTGTATTTGCTCATTTTCTCACTCCTCATTTTCAAACATCGGCTCCAGACACTCTTTGATAAAAGCAATTCTGTCCCTTGGGCGCGGTACAAACCGCGACGCCACGGCAATAACCAGATTCTTCGCCGGATTCACATAAATCGCGTTTCCGCCGTCGCCGAGAGCAGCGTAACTTCGCTCTTCTTCGCTGATGACCCACCACAGGTAACCGTACTTTAGCCCCAACTCGTCCCAGCGGCTGTGTTCCCGAGTACTCTCGTCAATCCAGTTGGCGGATATTAGCTGTTCGCCATTCCATGCTCCGCGATTTAAGTACAGCTGACCGATCTTTGCCATCTCCATGGGTGTGAGGAAAAGTCCCCAGCCAGCCGTGTTGATTCCCTGCGGGTCAGCCACCCAGCCGGAGATGCTGTTCTCCTTCGTCATAATTGCAATTTGCTCTTCCTTGCTCTGGAACACCACATTACTGTCAACGAGTATGCCCAGCGGCGCAAACAGATTTTCGCGGGCAAAATCGAGTACAGAGCGGTCTGTCGCGATGGCAAGAATGCCCGACAGAATGTCCGGCCCTATGAGGGGCGTATAACGAAACTGCCCAAGCTCCCCCTTACCGCCCAACAAATCCAGTGCGGCCTTTACCCAGCTTTCGCTTGTGAAGTACTTTGTATAAGGTGCGGACTTGTATTTATACGGCACGGTCATAGTCAGAATGTCCCTGATTGTGACGCGCTGTATCGTTTTTTCTCCGCGCTTTACCGTGTAATCCGGGAAAAAGTCCAATACCTTACTGTCAACACTTTCAATATAGCCTTTATCAACGGCTATGCCAAACAGCGCATTAATAACGCTCTTCGTCACCGAAAAAACATGTAGTGCGCGCTCTGCGGTGTAACCGTTAAAATAGCTCTCATATGCCGTTTTGCCGTTTTTGAGTACGACCATACCCGCGATATTGCCGTAGTCGCGGCAAATCGTCTGTTCAAGCTCTGTAATTTTTTCTTGATTCATACCATCCGTTTCCTTTATTTTGTTCTAAAGGATATCCTTGAAAAATACGATAAATCCATTAAAAATCATTTGCAAGGGGTATTTTAAAATAATTTTTGAAAAATTACTAAGGCTCTTTTTAAGCGTGTTCTTGAGAATTCTCCCGACACGCGATAAAATATATCAATAAAAGCGCTAAGGTGGTGACGGCGATGAAGCATCTTGCAAATTACATAACAATCTCACGCTTTGTTTTCGCGGTTCTTCTTCTGCTGGCAAAGCCTTTTTCGGTGCTCTTTTGGGCGTGGTATATTTGCGGAGGTATCAGCGATCTTCTCGATGGTCCCGTGGCGAGAAAGCTCGGTCAGACAAGCGAAACCGGGGCTAAGCTCGACAGCGCGGCGGATTTTCTGTTTATTCTATGTGTTGGAATCGCAGTCATACGAAGCGTCACCTTTCCCGCTTGGGTTCTAATCTGCGTAGTCATTATTGCCGCGGTGCGGCTTGCTGCCTACAGTATCGGGTATTTCAAATACCGCACATTTGCGGCGCTGCACACCATACTGAACAAGATTACCGGCGCACTTCTTTTCGCGTTTCCCGTCCTGTACCGCCTGCTCGGTATGAATGCGGCGTGCGGAATCGTCTGCGGAATTGCCCTTGTTTCGTCCGTGGAGGAACTTATCCTCGCAATCATTTCCAAAGAACTTGACCGCAACCGAAAGGGTCTGTTTTTATAATTTTAATGTACCGCCGTAACGCTTCGCCCCTCTGCATAAAATTTTTCTTTACAAATACAACCTGTAGTTGTATTATATTATCAGAGGTGAAAACCATGCTTTCTGAAAAACTAAAACAGCTGCGAAAAGAATTAAAGCTCACACAGGGAGAGCTGGCACACCGCTTTGGCGTTACACAGCAGGCTATCGCCAAGTGGGAGGCGGGACGTGCCCTGCCGGAGACGGAGACGATTTCCCGTATTGCAGGATTTTTCAGTGTTACGACTGATTACCTGCTCGACATGACCGATGCGTTTGCCGCAATTGGCCCTGCTTCAAATGTGCGCATTATCGGCACTGTAAAGGCCGGATATAACGCCCTCGCGCTGGAAGAGGATTTGGGCAGCGCGCTTGCCGAAGTGAAAAACTCGGAAGAATACCGTTACCTAGTTGTGAAAGGCGACTCGATGGCTCCTTATATCCGCGAGGGCGACCTTGCGCTTGTCCGTCTCCAGTCCGAGCTAAAAAACGGCGATTTAGGCGTGGTCATTTACGGCGACAATGATGCCACGCTGAAAAAATACTACCGTTCGGACGGCACGGTGGAGCTTGTCCCATTTAATGACGCATATGAAACCGTAACGCTGCGCGGAAGTGATTTGGAGCGGCTTATGATTTTCGGCAAGGTTGTGGAGACCAAGACGAAATGGTGACAGGAGCAAACCGATGGATTTGATGGAAAAACTGACGATTCTTGCAGACAGCGCCAAGTACGACGCGGCCTGCACCTCTTCCGGCTCGGACCGCCCCGGGAAAACCGTCCCCTCCGGCTGCTGTCACTCGTTTTCCGCCGACGGCAGGTGCATAAGCCTTTTAAAGGTACTGATGACAAACTCCTGCATTTACGACTGTAAATACTGCGTAAACCGTTCGAGCAACGACTGCCGCAGGACAGCCTTCACGCCGGAGGAGCTTGCCGAGCTCACGATCGAGTTCTACAGGCGCAACTATATTGAGGGTCTTTTTCTTTCCAGCGGCGTTATACACAATCCGGACTACACAATGGAGCAGATGATTCAGGCTCTGCAGCTTCTGCGTTACAAGCACAATTTTTGGGGATATATCCACGCGAAAACCATTCCGGGCGCATCGCCGGAGCTTGTGCGTCGTATGGGGCTTCTGGCCGACCGCCTCAGTATCAACGTTGAGCTGCCGAGCGAACAGAGCCTGCGCCTTCTCGCCCCCAACAAAAAACGGGAAGCCATTTTTTCGCCCATGAAACAGATTCGTGTCGAGTCCGAGCAGAGCCGTCAGGAGCTGGTCGTCTACAAGAGTGCGCCTAAGTTCGCGCCCGCAGGACAGGCGACGCAGATGATTATCGGCGCAAGTCCCGAAACGGATTATCAGATAATAAATCTCGCCTCCGCGATGTACGGCAAATATTCGCTCAAACGCGTCTTTTACTCGGCTTATATCCCGGCGGTGGCGGACACTCTCCTGCCCGCGCTTGACGCAAAGCCTCCGCTTCTGCGGGAGCACCGTCTCTATCAGGCGGACTGGCTCATGCGGCAGTATGGCTTTGCGGCTGAGGAAATTTTGAGTCCCGAAACGCCAAATTTCAATCCATATCTCGACCCGAAGTGCAATTGGGCAATCAACAACATGCAGGAATTTCCCGTGGATGTGAACACAGCAGAGCTTGAAACACTGCTCCGCGTTCCAGGCATCGGCCCGACGAGCGCAAGGCGCATCGTGATTGCGCGAAGAAACGGACGTTTGGGAATTGCGGAGCTCAAACACATCGGAGTCGTTTTGAAGCGGGCGCAGTATTTTATTCTGGCTTCCGACTGGCCCCCCAGTGTACCGCCGGGCAAGGAGGCAACCGTTCGGGCGCTCATTGACCCTAACGTCTATTCCTTTGGAATGGAGCAGTTGTCCCTATTTCAGGACACACAGGGCTCCCGATTGCCGACGACTCTCGATGTAAAGTCTATAACCGAAGCTGTGGAGGAGACGGTATTATGCCTTGCATCAAGCCTTTAGCGATACCAGCCGATGTCATTTACATCTATGACGGGAGCTTTGACGGTTTTCTGTGCTGTGTGTTCGAAAGTATTTATTCCGGCGAGCTTCCGGTTGACATAATATTTGAGGAGGACGCGTCGCCGACGCTTTATGACGTACGAGCCGTCGTGACCGACCCTGTTAAAGCGGAACGTGTGCGCGCCTCGATTCCACTGAAAATCTCTGACCGCGCGCTGGAGCTTGTGACGACAGCGTTTTGCAGCTGCCTTGAAAAAAAGGAACTCCGAATTCTGGAATTCCTTTTGCGGGGCTATCGTGAGGGCAGGAAGCTGTGCTATTCGCTCGGAGACTCCGTTATGGTGCCGCTTCTGGACGCGGAAACGCATCTTTTACACGAGGCGCATCTTCTTAAGGGCTTTGTCCGCTTTGCCGACGTCGGCGGTGCGCTGGTTTCCGCGATTACACCCAAAAACTATATTCTGCCGTTTATCGCGCAGCACTTTGTCCAGCGTTATGATAACGAGCAGTTCATGATTTTTGATAAGACAAATAAGGCGGCGCTTGTCTATCAGCATGGAAAGGCCGAGATTCTTAGGATTGACAACGTGACGTTTCCCGAAATTTCGGACAGCGAGGCGCGCTATCAGGCGTTGTGGAAAGAATTTTACAACACCATCGCAATCAAGGGCCGTGAAAATCCGCGCTGCAGAATGACTCATATGCCCAAAAGATATTGGGAAAATATGCTGGAGGTAAAAGATTTGCTCCATCCGGCAATAGGACGGTAGTAAAAAAGCCACAGGAACACAAAGCCGAGCCCGCGACATCAAAATCTGAATTTTCTTTTTTGCCCTATTGCTTAAAAAAGCCTTGAAACCAATCGGTTTCAGGGCTTTTTGCGTGTACGCCGCATTTCAGCACTGCCAGGTCATTTTTGCGGGATTCTGCTCGTTTTCAACAGCAGTGGCTAGCAAAGCTGCCTCCATGCGCCCGCACTCCTCCGCGGCAAGCCGCTCCAGCTCTCGCCAATCGGTATCTATACCGGCGGAGTCATAGGCCACCGACAATGCGCCGTAAAGCGCGAGACCGACACAGTGCGAGGCGGAATGAATCGCAGACGCGCTTTGCCCGATTGCCCTTGCCGCGGCCTGCGCAGCGGGATTTGTCTCCGCTTCCCTTGCCGCCGCGTGGCATTCAAGAATATAAGCCTTCGCCTGCGGCAGTTTTATGTTTCCGTTAAGCCAGTCTCTCGAGGCAATAAGCGCTTTTCTCGGACGCAAATCATCAGGATATGTGGCCTCGTATATCGGCAGCAGTCGCAGCTCGGAGTAGTCAATACACCAGTCAGCGAGTGTAGTTTTGCTTTGTGTTTCCACAAGTTTTACGAGTGACTGAATATACGGTGCTTCCCAATCGCTCAGCATTTTTCTGTATTTTGCCATAGCTCTAGCTATCCTCCAAGGCCTTGGTTATAAGCGCCGACGATATACGGAGCGCCTTGAGCCTGTTTCTGAGAAGCGTATACTGCGGTGTCCCCTGTGCCGTATGCTCCTGTACTTTCTCGCACTTGCGAATAACGGAAGTAATAGCCCTGAGCGCTTCCTCCAGTTCTTCCTTCGTAAAATCATCCATACTGAAATTTCTCCATTTTGAACTGAGCGAGCTTTTTAAGTCAGTCAGCCTATTGGGTTTCGGATATCCTATCACATTCACCAAGGTCAAACAGCTTTTTCTCAAAATTTGAGACAAAATACCGTTTGCCCTTTTGAATAATAGTGTGTCCTTCCGCCTCCAGCAGCAGTCTTTGCCCCTCCGGGTATTTTTCGTTAAGCTCGCCCTGTGATTTAAGCGTGCGCCACCACGGTATTGCATCCGCCGCGCGCTCCACGCTGGCATGTGCGCAGATATTGATGAAGATTCCCGCAGTCAACGGACATGTCACGTCCGCTTTTGCCTCTATCGCAAGATAAGCGCGAACACGGTCAACTGTTGTCACCTTGCCGTATGAAATCTTCGCCATAATCTCGTTATACTGCATTGGCGCGGCAATGAGCATTTTTGTACCGCCCAATCGCTTTACGCTCTCCGGTTTTTCGGACAAATCCTCTATCTTTGGCAGGCCTCCGGGGCTGTGCAGCTTTTCGTTATAGGTTTTCTTAGCCATTTGAGGGCTCTCCTTTTTCTTGTACGGTCACTCTGATTTCATCGCCCACCTGCCTGCCAATCTTAGCTCGGATATCCTTTCGGATGCCAATAATGTAGCAGACGCTGCCATCAGCATTCTTAATGCCCATATTAACTACACTGCCATCATATGGCTCACCGTCAAACGTAGCGTGGACTTTGACGCGTCCCTTGCCGAACTCGGCGCGAACATCATACGGAAAAGATACGTATGCACCGCCTTTATCGGTTGGCTGGATAACTGCATCGTATTCGTAAATTTTAGGCTTCAATTTGTACCGCCTTCCGTTTAGCTTACTGTTATCGCATGAGCGTTTCCTCTATTTCTCACCGTTTATTATCGAAAAATACTCTCCCCACCGATGCTCGCGAATCGGCATGGGCTTGTTATTGTCAAAATACAGCAGCAGGCACGGACTTATACCGTTATAGCGCTCGAGCAGCTCATAGCCTGTCAGGTGCCCTTCAGCAATGAGCCTCTTTGCTTTCGCGTGGTAGTTGTAGTACATTCCGTTTTGCCCCCATAATCACGCAAAATTTCAGACTATTTTGCTTTCACTCTTATATTAACCAGATTTATCACATCATCCAGCACGTCCTTGTCTGTGACGTTTATCATCAGCCAGCGCCCCCCGCAGGAAAACGCGGTTCTCTTATACAGTTCCCGCGTGTATTCAGAATAAGACGAGAGTGTCTGTTCGACCTCGTTTGTCTCCTTGTTTCCAATCGTGACGAGCGCGATAAAATAGCCGTCCATCGGGTACAGCGTACAGAGGGACTTTCCGGCTTTTTTGTATTTTACATTCCAGCCGGGCTGAGCCGAGCATTTGCTGTAGCTCATAAGCGACGAAACCTTGTAGCTCGTCTGAAGTGCGGTATTAATTTCGCGCCAAAGCCTGTTGTTTATGAAGCTGTCGATATCCTCATAAGACGGCTGATTTTCAGGTCCGAATTTAGTATTCCAATCCATGCTTATCCCTCCGATAGTTTTTCTTGATTATACCTTTTTTTGCCGAAAATCGCAATATAAATAGCCGGAGAGCCCTGTTTTTAGGTTCTCCGGCTGATTTTTTATCTGAACTGCGTATCAATAATGTGTTTTTCTTTATACGGAAACTTCTTTTCAAATTCCTCAAGCTCCGCTTTGTCGATATTAAAAACCGAAGCCTCGTGGAACTTCCCGCTTATCCCTTGAAGCGCGCCCTCGCATAGCTCCAACGCCATGAACGCATCGAAGTTCTCTCCGTTCGCGGTGCTGATATGATACTTTTCCGCGTTTTTAAAACCGAAACGGTG
Organism: Oscillospiraceae bacterium; assembly: GCA_041891555.1. Lineage (GTDB taxonomy): Bacteria > Bacillota > Clostridia > Oscillospirales > Oscillospiraceae > UBA2658. The sequence continues at coordinate 4,675 of JASDTK010000153.1, read as the reverse complement.
ATAATAGGCAGGATTTCCAAAAATTATGACGGCTTTAAAACCCATCTCTTTTGCCAGTCTAAGCGTGTGTTTTATAAGCGTTGAGCCAATTCCCGTTTTTTGATATGGCGGCAATACGCTCAGCGGCCCAAACGTAATAACCTCGTACTCCTCCCCTGTCTCACCTGCGATTAACGCTTTTGAGTAAAGTATGTTTCCGACTATCTGTCCATCAAGTTCCGCGACATAATCCAGCTCGGGTATAAACGCCGAAACTTTTCTCAGCTTATGCGCGAGAAGATGCTCGTCGCAGCCGGGCTGATACACATCCCAGAAGGCGTCTCTCGTCAGGCTTTCGACCTCTGCATAGTCTTTTTCATTTTCAAGACGAATATTGATGTTCATTTTCCGTTCTCCCCCTCTGCAATAATAATTACATTTCCCTCTTCATGCCGCTTTCCCATGATGTGCCTTGCCTTACGGTTTTCCACAGTGTCAAACACTATGGAAAAATCGTAGTCTTCCGGGTAAAGCTCGCTTGCGGGCACATTGAGCTTCAGCCGTTTGTGGTTAATAAGTCTCTTTTCTCCCTTGATTTGAACACCCACCTCGCCTTTCGCGTTCGCGCGGGCGTAGACCAAACCGATTTCCTTGTGTGGATAGACAAACACGCTGTCCCCGATGCCAAACGCGATTTCCTTTATTTCAGGCTTTCGCTCTTCACGTTTGATAATTTTCTGCGACAGTGCCGCTTTTTTCTCAGAGCAGGAGCTTTCGATAGAATCCAGGCACTCATTGTCTTCAATCCAGTAGGCGGCTGCGCGTGCCCGATTTAAAACACGCGCGGGCATCCCCAGCATTTCCGCGATATACAGCGCGCAGCTCTCGCCTGCTTTTCCGAGTTCGAGACGGTACAGTGGTAGGAGGCTTTCCTTGTCAAAGGCCATTCGCGCGTTGACAAGTCCCGGTGTATTGTCCGCATATTCCTTTACTTCGGGATAGTGCGTCGTAACGACAAAGACGCAGCTTTTTTCACGGAGCGCATCCAGTACGCCTATAGCAATGCCCATGCCCTCGGCCGGATCAGTTCCCGACCCGAGCTCGTCAAGCAGGACGAGGGACTCGTCGTTAATCCGTTTAAGAATCGAAATCACATTTTTCATATGCGAAGAAAAGGTTGACAGGTTTTCAGTTATACTCTGCCCGTCTCCTATATCACATACAACCATATTGTGCATGCAGAAACTGCTGCCGCAATCGTCTGGAACATGCACACCGCTCTGCGCCATCAGCGACAGCAGTCCGACCGTTTTAAGCGCGACGGTTTTGCCGCCGGTGTTCGGCCCTGTAATAACGACTCCCCTGTAATCATGCCCGATTTCAAAGTTCAGCGGCACTGCGGAGTCTCGGCTGAGCAAGGGGTGTCTTGCGTTTCTGATAATAACCTTTCTGTCGGTAGTTATTTCAACGGGCGAAGCATTCATGGAAATGCTGAGCTTTCCCTTTGCGAACAGAAAATCAAGAGTTTCCATTGCCTCCATGTTCAGCTTTATCTCCCGCAAATTTTCGCTTATGCTCGCCGTCAGAGAATACAGAATGCGCCTGACTTCGCTGTCCTCTTCGACTTTCAGCTCGTCAAGCCTTGCCTGCAGCTTCCCGACAGAATAGGGCTCGATGAAGCAGGTTCCGCCCTTGTTGGATATTTCTATTACGCTGCCTGACACATCGTTTCTGTGTTCACGCTTTACCGGTAGAGTGTAACGGCCGTTTCTCATAGAAACAAAGCTTTCCGAGAACCACGACTTGTTTTTGCGCAGAAGATCATCGAGCTTTTCTTTAATCTGATCGCCCGCAGCGACTATTTGCCGACGTATACCGTCAAGCTGGCTCGATGCCTTATCCGCTACCGCACCGCTTACAATGCATCTCCTGATTTCATCTTCAAGCTCCCGTAAATCAACGATAGATCCGCCGTAACTTGCGATGTTGAGTCCAGTTGACTCCGCTTTCCTGAGGTATTCTTTCATTTTCCTGCACGAAACCAGAAAGGTCAGCACATGCTCTATCTGCTCCGGCATGAGCATCGCCTCGATGTTCATATAATCAATAATTTTTGTGAGCTCGGTCATCGCAGAAAGCGGCGGCGTTCCCGTTTCAGAAATTATTTGTCTTGCCTGTGTTGTCTCATTCATCCAGCGCCTTACCTCAGCCTCCTTCAGAGACGGTTCGAGAGCAAGGCAGCGGGCTCTGGCAGCTTCGGAAAGTGCGTTTCCCGCCAGTTTTTCGAGTATTATATCAAATTCAAGTGTTTTAAAGTTATTCATTTTATGTCAGTCCTTTTTAAAATTAAAGCCCGCAAGGACATACCACACCTCAAAACGTGCAGAATGCTCCCTGCGGGCTAAATCTCAATATAAAAACAGCGCGATAAGTAAGACCTTACCACGCATCACTTATTATTGAAGCAGTCTGTTAGGTATGTCTAAAAAAGGGCAGAAACAAGGAGTATTATCCTTGCATAAAAAGCCCTTCAGCCATATTCAATTATGATTCACCATAACAAACAGAACCGACATCAATAATCTCCTTAATTTTTTTAATTATATCATCTGTACGTTTTGTTGTCAATAGTCCCAATCCTTCATAGAATTGTTGACAAATTATATGGAGTTAGAAGTAAAAGAACCCCCGAATTACTTGCTAAATCAAGCACACTGAAAAAGTCCTCATATATTCTGCATGAGGACTTTTTCAGTGTGCTTGTAATATCAAGACTATAGGGGTTTATCTTATTTATTCCCACTCGACGGTAGCGGGCGGCTTGCCCGAAATATCATATACGACTCGGCCCGCACCCTTGACCTCGTTAGAAATTCTCGATGAGATGCGCGAAAGCAGACTGTGCGAAAGCGGCGCATACTCCGCTGTCATAAAGTCGCTTGTTATTACGGCTCTCACGGCAATTATATCGTCATATTTACGCTCGTCGCCCGCGACGCCAACGGAACGGACACCAGGCAAAACGGCGAAATACTGGCTGGGCGGATTCTTCATTTTGCCGATTTCCTCGCAGACGATACTGTCCACTTCGCGCAGGATTTCCAGCTTTTCCGGCGTTATCTCACCCAGAATACGGACGGCGAGTCCCGGTCCCGGGAAGGGCTGGCGATTTACAAGCTCTTCCGGCAAATTCAGTTTCCTTCCGAGCGCCCGCACCTCGTCCTTAAACAGTCCGCGCAGCGGCTCTACAAGCCCCTCGAAGCCTATGTTCTCGGGCAGTCCGCCGACGTTGTGGTGGCTCTTTATCGTTGCGGGCGTGCCTCCGCCGGATTCAACGATGTCGGGATAAATCGTGCCCTGAGCCAAAAACGGGATATCACCAAGCAACTTTGCTTGCTCCTGAAACACTTCCACAAATTCTTTTCCGATAATTTTACGCTTTTTTTCGGGATCCGAAATGCCCTTAAGCTCGTTAATGAATCTTTCAGCTGCGTTTACCCTAATAAAGTTGAGCTTTCTTTTTGAGAAAACAGCCTCAATTTTGTCGCCCTCGTTTTTTCGCATAAGTCCGTGATCAACGAAAACACAGGTGAGCATACCGGGAACGGCCTTTTCTATGAGCGCCGCGCAGACGGACGAGTCCACGCCGCCGGATAGAGCAAGCAGAACTTTCTTGTCTCCAACCTTTTGCTTGATATCGGCTGCCGCCGCTTCGAGATAATCGTCTATGTTATAGTCGCCTTTTGCTTTGCAGATTGCATACAGAAAATTGCGCAGAAGCTCGGTTCCCTTGTCTGTGTGCCTGACCTCCGGATGGAACTGCACTGCGTAAAGCCCGCGCTCCTCGCAGGAACAGGCGGCATTTTTGCAGTGCGCGGTCGACGCAAGACGAGTAAAACTCTCCGGCAAATCCTTGACCATATCTCCGTGACTCATAAGGGTCATAGCGTTTTCATTCAGCCCCTCGAAAAGCTTATTCCCTGTCTGGAGCGTTGTGCGGATACGTCCGTATTCTCCGCCGCCGAGTCCCGGCACAACCTTGCCGCCCAGGGTGTAGCACATGAGCTGCATACCGTAGCATATGCCAAGGACAGGTATTCCTAGAGAGAAAATTCCGGGATCGCAGGTCGGGGCGCCGGAACCGTAAACGCTTTTCGGTCCGCCTGTAAGGATAAGTCCGATAGGCGCAATTTTTTTGATTTCGTCCGTTGAAATGTTGCCGGGCTTAATCTCCGAATAGACCGAAAGTTGTCTTACGCGCGATGCTATCAGTTCCTTATACTGTCCTCCAAAATCGAGAACCAAGACCGTTTCGTTTTTCATTAGTACCTTCCCCACAACCGGCGTTATGCCGTTTTTTACATTATACTACCTTTTCAGAACGATTAAAAGACCGCTAAATTGAAATTTTACGTAGCAATTGCCCACATTCATTGGTAAGAAATGATAAATACGCAAGCGTTTATATAGCATCCTCCTTAGCTTGAGGCAATATGCATTATTTGTTTAAGCTGTGTCAATTAATTAATAAACATTGGTTATATTTTCGGTTGCATCTCACTGACAGCAGTGTTATTATGTATTTAATATTTTATATAAAATTCTTTATCTATTTATTTGAGGTGCATATGGCTACGGATTTTGATGAGCTCTATCGCTATCTTCGTCTTGTACATTATCAGAAACTCTTTGCAAC
>JASDTK010000152.1:2941-3231 GCA_041891555.1 Oscillospiraceae bacterium | reverse complement strand
CTGATGACCAGAATGGGCATGGAAGTCGTTCTCGCTCATCCGGAAGGCTATGACGTTATGCCCGAGGTCGAAGAAGTCGCGAAGAAGAACGCGGAACTTTCCGGCGGCTCTTACAGAAAAACAAACAGCATGGCTGACGCTTTCAAGGGCGCAGACATAGTTTACCCGAAGAGCTGGGCTCCGTTTGCGGCTATGGAAAAGCGCACGGACCTCTACGGCAACGGCGATTTTGACGGCATCAAGGCTCTTGAAAAAGAGCTGCTCGCTCAGAACGCGCAGCATAAGGACTG
>JASDTK010000152.1:0-2931 GCA_041891555.1 Oscillospiraceae bacterium | reverse complement strand
GGCCTGCACCGAAGAGCTGATGAAAACCACAAAGGACGGAAAAGCCCTGTATCTGCACTGCCTGCCTGCTGACATTTCCGGCGTAAGCTGCAAAGAGGGCGAAGTTGACGCATCCGTCTTTGACCGTTACCGCACACCGCTCTACAAGGAAGCAAGCTTTAAGCCCTATGTCATCGCCGCGATGATTTTCCTCTCAAAGTTTAAGGATCCTGCAAATCTGCTTCTTCAGCTTGAGAAAAACTCCGTTGAGAGAATCTGCAAATAATCGGGACTAAAAAACATTAGTCAGGAGATATATTATGCTTTCATATGTAAACACAGCCGACGCCCCTCAGGCTATCGGCCCCTATTCTCAGGCCATCGTTTACGGCAATCTGATGTTCACCTCCGGACAGATACCGCTTGATCCCGAGACCGGCGCCATAGCCGGAGCAAGCATCGAGGAGCAGGCGCTACAAGTAATGAAAAACCTCGCCGCAGTGTTCAAGGCGCAGAATACCGGCTTTGAGAATGTTATCAAAACCACCTGCTTTCTGGCGGATATGAAGGACTTCGCCGCTTTCAACAAAATCTACGGCGAATACTTTACCGAAAAACCGGCAAGATCCTGCGTCGCCGTCAGGGAACTTCCGAAAAATGTGCTTTGCGAGGTTGAAGCGATTGTCGCTTTGAACTGAAGCAAGGCAGAGGAGAAAAAATATGAAGAAAAAGCGCATTGTTATCGCGCTTGGCGGCAATGCTTTGGGAAACACGCTTCCTGAGCAGATGGAGGCCGTCAAGGTTACCGCAAAGGCTATAGTGGATTTGCTTGAAGACGGGTGCGAGGTTATCGTGGCTCACGGAAACGGCCCGCAGGTCGGCATGATCAATAACGCCATGTCCGCTCTGTCAAGAGAGGACACAAAACAGCCTCTGGTTCCGCTTTCCGTGTGTGTCGCCATGAGTCAGGCTTATATCGGCTATGATCTTCAGAACGCGCTGCGCGAAGAGCTGTTTAACAGAAATATTCACGATATTCCTGTAACAACAATGATTACGCAGGTACGCGTGGATGAGAATGACACCGCCTTCCTCAATCCCACTAAGCCTATCGGCCAGTTTATGTCGCTTGAGCAGGCAATGTCACTGGGCGAGCAATACGGATATGTCGTCAAGGAAGACGCAGGCCGCGGCTATCGCCGCGTGGTCGCCTCCCCCAAGCCTACCGAAATCATTGAAATTGACGCGATACGCGCACTTGTCGAAGCTGGCCAGCTCGTAATCGCCTGCGGCGGAGGCGGAATTCCGGTAATTAAAAAAGGAAACCATCTGAAGGGCGCAAGCGCGGTCATAGACAAGGACTTCGCGAGCGAGCTGCTTGCCGAAAATCTCGACGCCGATTTCCTTATTATCCTCACCGCTGTGGAAAAGGCCGCCGTCAATTACGGAAAACCCGACCAGCAGTGGCTGACAAACATCACGGTTTCTGAGGCCGAGCACTACATTGAAGAAGGCCATTTTGCCCCCGGTTCGATGCTTCCTAAGGTTCAGGCAGCTGTCAAGTTTGCCTCCTCCAAGGAAGGACGCACCGCGCTTATTACGCTTTTGGAAAAGGCCAGCGACGGTATAAGCGGAAAAACCGGAACAAGAATTACAAAATAATCTATTAATTGCAACAAAGGGATCGGTCATTTTGACCGGTCCCTTTAATGTATTTCTCAGTATGGTTGTGCTTAAAAAATTTGATTTCCGCAGACAAATTTGTGCTCCGCTCCGTTACCGCCGTAAAGATATGCGTGTCTTTCAAGCCGCTGCCTGAGTGTAAGCGGTGTATGATAGCTCGGCACCGCGTCATCAAAAACTACAGCGTCAAACTCAAAGCCCTTTTCAAAGCTTCCGACATTTCCGAAGAACTCTCCCCCGCCCTTTGTGCCGAGGAAAAACGCTTCTTCGAAGGTCAGGGGCTTAAGACTCTTGTCTTGCAGTCTCCAGCGCATTTTTGACATCTGGACAGCGTCAGACATCGCTCTGAGTATAGAATCTGAGGAACCGCCAGCAACATCGCTGCCAAGACCGCAGTGCAGTCCCATGTCAAGAAATTTCCTGACAGGCGCAATTCCGGAGGAAATATTTGTGTTTGACTGAGGACAGTGCGCGATGAAAACTCCGTTATCCTTTATGCGGGTAAGCTCATTTTCCTCAGAATAGACGCAATGCGCCATTATTGTAGGTACGTCCCGTCCAAACAATTTAAAGCTGTCGTAAACGTCGCCGTAAAACTCCGATTTCTTGCATAACTCCTTAACCCATTCAATCTCTGAAGGGTTTTCAGAAAGGTGTGACTGAAGCGGAAGTCCGTGCTTTTCCTGAATGAGCCGCAGTAGCCGCATAAGCTCGTCCGAGCAAGTGGGTATAAACCTCGGCGTGAGCATGGGCCTAGTGTTTTGAAATCCACGGCGCTCGCAGAAGCTAAGCCATTCCTCGGTATCTTCGGCGGATTTGAGAGTATTTTCCACCATTATATCGGGACAGTTTCTGTCCATATTGACCTTGCCGACATAGGTATGCAGACCCGTTGCCTCCATATACTCCATCAGCAGCTCGGTTGCCGGCACATGGGTGGTTCCGAAAATACACGCTCTTGTCGTTGCACCCAGTCTCAGCGCCTCCGCAAAATCGAAATACGCCGCTCTTGCGTATTCTATGTCCGAATATCGGCTCTCCTCCGGAAAGGTGAGATTATTCAGCCAGTCCAGAAGCTCATCGTCCATGCCGAGTCCGCGCAGAGTAAACTGCGGGGCATGAATATGCAGGTCGACAAGGCCGGGAATTACGAGCAGACCTGAATAATCATGGATTTCCAAATTCGAGTATTCCGCGGGAAGAACCTCAAACACGCCCGCAGAACGACCGTCAGCGCAAACGAGATATTGATTTTTAAACGTCAGCAGC
>JASDTK010000151.1:0-3234 GCA_041891555.1 Oscillospiraceae bacterium | reverse complement strand
ATTTCGTCTATAGAGGCCGCCGGTAAGACTAACGCTATATCGACCAACGCAACTGCGGAGCTTTTCGCCCCAAAGGCTGAGTTAGAAAACGCTGAAGCTCTTATCATTCAATTGGCGGGAGATTTCAGGAATGAGTTTGGAGAAAGGGACAGTGTGAGCGTAGAGCTTGCATCAGGCGATGCGAGGGATGCGCTATGCTATACGCCGCAATCGCAGAAACGAGCGGTTTCGGCGTTGAGCCTGCTTCCGAATGGAGTGCTCGGTATGAGCTTCAACATTGCGGATTTGGTCGAAAGCTCTTCAAATCCGGGATTCATCGAGCAGAAGGAAAATGAACTGATAATTCATTCGTTGGCGAGAAGCTCTGTCGGCAGCAGAAAGACCGAGATAAAAGAAAAATTCGCGGCTATTGCCGCCTTGACCGGCGGAGAAAGCGTCTGCTCCGCGGAATACCCACAGTGGGAGTACAGGGCAGACTCGCCGCTTCGGAAGCTTGCGATGGAGACCTACGAGGAGCTGTTTAACAAAGAAGCAAAGGCTATGGCGATACACGCAGGACTGGAGTGCGGCTTCTTTGACAAAATGCTTGAATCGGTTGACATAATATCATATGGACCGGAGCTGCAGGATATTCACACTCCGAAAGAGAGGGCCGATATAGCGTCTGTCGAGAGAATATGGACGCTGACACTTAGGATATTGGAAAAGCTTGCTAAACAGGCATAATTCTTTGTAATGAAGACAGGGGCGGGACACAAAAATGTCTCGCCCCTGATTTATAGATGGTTGACATAATATTATATTTTGCCTCTTTAAACATCCAACCGGGCTAACCCAGTTCCGCAATCTCGCCGTTTTCAATATATATCAGCCTGTCGCAGCCGTGCATTGCGCTTTCCCGATGAGAAATTGAAATGACTGTTCTGTTCTGAGACACATTGCGGAGCGCCGCCATAATACGCTCTTCGGTTGTGGAATCGAGATTCGCGGTAATCTCGTCAAGAAGCAATATTTTCGGGTCGGCGGCAACCGCTCTCGCAATGGAAAGAAGCTGGCACTGTCCCCAGGAAAACAAGTTATTTGCAGTCATAACCGTATCAAATCCCTGAGGCATTGATTTGATGCTCTCAGTAAGACCGACAGCTTCGCAGACCTCAGTGACCCGTTCTCTTGTTATTGCAGGGTCTCCAAGGCTCACCTGCTCGGCGACCGTACCGGGAACGAAGCGAAAGCTCTGCTCAACATAGCCGAAAACACGGCGTTTGATTCTGTCCGGCAGTCTGTGCGCGTCAACCCCCCCGATAAGAACCTGCCCGTCAGTCGGCTTCAATAAACCCATCAAAAGCCCGAACAGAGTTGATTTGCCGACACCGGTGCGACCCGCTATGGTTACGCTTTCGCTGGAGATTATTTCAAGAGAGATGTTATTGAGAACGGGTATTTCTTCGCCATACGAAAAGCTGAGGTCTTTTATGGAAACAGCCACCTTTTCACAGCCCTCGATGACCGCCTCAGCACTGATACTCCCGTCCTTTTCGTCCTCATCGAGTTTAAGAAAAGCGTCTATACGCTTCATGCCCGAAAGCCCCTGCTGGATATTCTGGATTTCCATGCCGAGTGACTCTACAGGCACAAGCAAGGCGGAAATAAGGTCGATTGTCGCGGCGACCATACCGACAGTTATTCCCATAACTCCGATTTGTTCGGCGGAGAGAATTACAACGAAAGATATGACAATCGCACGGATGAACTGAATAATTGGGGCGTAGCTTGAATCGTATATAATGACCTTGCCCTTTGTTTTATAGTTTTCCTTAAGTTCCCGGCAGTATTTTTCCTCCATCCAGCGTTCCTTGGCAAAGAGTTTAACCATGAGGATGTTTTGAACACTTTCGGCTATGTGGCCGTTGACTCTTCCGAGTTGCGCAAGATTTTTCATCTCGGCGTCAAACATTCTTATCCGGAAAAAGCGTGTAATCAGAAACACTATGGGAATGAGGCAAAGCGCGACAAGCGCGAGACGATAGGAGAATATCCATATTGAAACGATGATGCCGATTAGCTTAAGAGAGTCCACCGCCATGCTGACAAGCCCGTCCGAAAAGAGTACATCAATGTTTTCAACGTCGGTCATTATGCGCGACGAAATTGAGCCTGCGGAGTTTTGCGTGAAAAATGCGGAGGTCAGCAAGCTCAGCTTTTTCATCATTTCCGAGCGTATAACGTGCATGGTGCGCTGGCCGAAAAAGGTGAGGAGCCAGCCTTTAAGAAAGTCGAAAGCGCCGATAAGAATTATAACTGCGAGGTACAGTAACGCTGGTTCTATGAGCCCCGCGGTCTGTTTATTTGAAAGGTATTTGTCGATGATTATCTTCATAATCTGCGGCGGAGCGAGACTTGCGAGAACGCTTAAAACAGCGGTGACGCATAAAGCGAGAGTCAGCGCGCGCTTACTTGCTATAACGGATTTAACACAGCCTAAAACGCTTCTATTCTTCATTCCGCTCGCCCCCTTTCTGGGACTCCCAGAGAGCTCTATAAGCGTCGCAATTATTTAGAAGCTCAGCATGCGAGGAACATATAATTCCGTCGCTATCGAAAAACAACACCTTGTCCGTCTGAGGAAAAACCGCAAGTCTGTGGGAGATGAGAATTATGATTCGCTCTGAAAAACTGCGCCTAATATTTTCAATGATTCGGCGCTCGGTTTCCATATCAACGGCGGAAAACGGGTCGTCGAGAATAACCAGGCTGCTTTTGCGGTAAAGGGCGCGGGCAAGAGCTATGCGCGCGCGCTGACCGCCTGAAAGCCTGACGCCGCCTGAGCCGACAAGTGTATTTTCACCTTCCGGCATAGACTTTAAATCTTCATCAAAACATACAAGCCTGAGCATTTCGGAAATGTCTCCGCCCTCGCCAAGAGTTATGTTCTGATAAATCGTATCGGTTAGAAGCTGCGGGTCATGACCCATGTAAGTGACGTAAAGACTCCGCTCATATGGTGAATAATCGGATAATTCCTTGCCGCACAGCGAGATTTCCCCGCGATAGGGGAACAGGCCGGTCAAAGCGAGTCCCAGCGCGGTCTTTCCGATTGCGACCTTGCCCGTAACGCCGATTATTTCACCGGCTCCTGCACCAAAATCCAGCCTGTCAAATGCGGGTGACAGCGACCCGGAATAGGAAAAGCCAAGCTCGCTGCAGGAAAGACTTGCAGCCTTGACAAAAGGGCTT
>JASDTK010000150.1:0-3236 GCA_041891555.1 Oscillospiraceae bacterium | reverse complement strand
GAAGCGGTCCGTCAGAAAAAGACCCTGAGTGCCGCATTCATCTTTCAGCCGTGCTTCAATGCCATTGCAAAGACTTTCAACAGCGCTTGAGGCACAGGCGTCAAGCATAGCGGCGAAAGCGATGTCCCGAAGCTGCCATTTTCTCAGAAGAGCGTCAAGCCCGCTGCCAATAGTCACGCAAAAGATTACACAACGCTCACAGTCATGCAGGAGCGCGGCAATCGAACTGCCTTCAAGTACAAGACCGGTGCCTTTTAGAGTAAGGTTTTCGGCGCGGTCAATTTCACAGAATCTTTCAATAAAGCGGGCTGAAGCAGTTTCTTCAACAATTGCGGCAGCTCGGCGCAGTTCGGCAGCAACGCCTTCTTCAGGCGCGCCGACTCCGCCCATATAGCGATATGCTTCTGAAATGTCCGCGTGAATATTGAGCTTTTCCATGAGCATACCTCCATTTTTTAATCAGTATAACCCACTTTCGCGAATTTGTGAAGTAAAGAAAACCGAAAGCGAAGCATTTTATGGGAATAGTATGAATTACGTTGACAAGAGCCAAAATGAGTTGTAGAATTTATCAGCGAGTAAGCCGAACGACCGCGGGCATAAGGCGAAAGCCTGTGCGTGAGGAAAGTCCGGGCTCCATAGGGCAAGGATAACGGGTAACGCCCGCCGAAGGCAACTTCAGGAAAAGTGCAACAGAGATATACCACCTCGTAACCCCCGTCCATATCGTATCGAAGCAAGCTTCGATACGAAGACGAGGAGCAGCGGAGCGACTGAGCCTTCGTGCCTGCACGGAGGCGATGAATGCGTAGCTTGTGACGAGGAAAGGGTGGAAAGGCGAGGTAAGAGCTCACCCGACGGCTGGAGACTGTCCGTCGCTGTAAACTCTATCCGGAGCAACACCGTGGGAGGACAATAGGCTCGCCCGGCCGTCCTCGGGAGGTGGCTATAGCGTATCGGCAACGATGCGCTTAGATAGATGGTCGTTTAAGACAGAACCCGGCTTATAGACTTGCTCGCTAATTATAAAATGAACCGCGGACGAATTTTCGTCCGCGGTTTTCTTATTCGCCCTTGTACTTTTTTCTTGTAGCGATACCGCCTCTGATATGGCGCTGCGACTTGTTGTATTCCAGCAGTTCCTTGACCTCTGTGTACAGCGATCTGTTCGCGTAATAAAGTCTTTCAGTAAGATCCTTGTGAACCGTTGACTTTGAAACCCCGAATTTCTTCGCGGTTGCGCGGACGGTGGACTTGTTTTCTATTATGTAATTTGCTAGCTCGCAGGCCCTTTCTTCTATGTTCTCTCTCAAAAAACATCCCTCCCGGAAAATTTGCTTCCGTATCACATCCTATGTTCGGAGGGCTGTCCGTTATGCTAGATAAGTAGAAGAAGCATAATTCAATGCGTTAATTGAGAGGCCGCAAAAGAATAATTCCGATTTTCAAGGGTAGTATTAAAAAGGTATAAAGGCTATGTCGTCGGGAAAACAGTCAAGTAAAATGAAAGGAATGATGACGTATGATAGAACCGTATCTGTATTTTAACGGCAAATGTGCCGAAGCTATCGACTTTTACGAAAAGGTCTTCGCCGGTGGAGAAAAGAGAATCATGCTCTATAAAGATATGCCTCAAAGCCCAGAGAATCCTGTGTCCGATGATATGAAAGAGCAGGTTTTGCATGCGGAACTGCTTATTAATGGAACAAGGGTCAATTTCAGCGATGTTCAGGAAAAGTCAATATCCGGCAATATGATTTCTTTTGCTGCTCGTTTTGGTAGATCCGATGATGTTGTCCGCGCTTTTAATCAGCTCAAAGAGGGCGGGGAGGTGCGCATGGAGTTGGGGCGGCAGTTTTTCAGCCCAATGTACGGATGGATAGAGGACAAGTATGGCATCGGATGGCAGCTGATATGTGAGTAATTCAGGGCATACGAAAAAAACGGCCTCTTAAAAAGCGAAGCGGCGGGCAAATTCTATTTGTCCGCCGCTTTATGCTGTTCTTACGGTAAATATTGACTGATGAAATGAGTGATATTTTTACAATAAAATAAAATAATAGAAATGAATCAGCACAAGTCAACAGAGGTACTCAAATGTTTCATAGAAAGCAGCGGCAGGATAAGCAATACTATTCCGATGAAGAACCGGAATCCGTGAACGGTAAAAAGACTCCAGCGGAAGAAATTATAAAAATTGAAGCCATGAAGCAGAAGTTCGCGGATAGCACCGATATCATATTCAATGAAGTCATCATCGACGATAACAGAAAGCTCAATGTCGTTTTTGTGGACGGGCTTGTCAGTTCGGAAACCATCGACAATTTTGTCCTGAAGCCGCTGATACAGGAAGCGGTTTTGAAAGACGCAAGAACCGAAAAAGACCTTATCGACCTCATTATGCTGGGAACGGTATACCATTGTCAGAGAAAATTGCGCGATACGCTGACCGATTGCTGTCACGACATGCTGATTGGCTCTCTGGTTCTGGTTTTTGAAAACTCCGAAAAGGCAGTTACCTTTGAAACAAAGGGCTTCGAGAAACGTGCCCTGAGTGAGCCGACGAATGAGAATGTTCTGAAGGGGTCAAAGGAAGCGTTTGTCGAGGTGCTCAGGGTCAATACTGCCCTCATCCGAAGAAGGATACCTTCAAGCGATTTAATTATTTTTCAGATGCAAATGGGCCAAAGGACAAAAACCGCTGTTTCTGTTATATATATGGACGGTATTGCCAACAAAAGCATTGTGGACGAAGTAAAGAAAAGACTCGACAGCGTGGATATAGACGGAATCGTTTCTCTTGGAATAATCGAATCGTGTTTAAGAACAAACAAGTATTCGCTGTTTCCGCAGGCATTATATACGGAAAGGACAGATAAATTCTGCGCGAATGTTCTGGAGGGGCGAATAGGAATCATTGCTGACGGGTTTCCTCTCGCAATAATCGTCCCCCTTGATATAAACTCATTTTTGCAGGCACCGGAGGACTACGCACAAAATTATTTCTACAGTTCCATGTACAGGCTTATGAGATATGTTTCGACACTGGTATCGCTTATTCTGCCGGCGTTATATGTCTCAATTACGATGTTAAATCAGGAAATGATACCTACAAAGCTTGCAATTGCAATTATTCAAAGCAAGGAGGGCGTCCCGTTCCCGTCATATATCGAAGTATTATTGATGCTTGGAGCCTTTGAGGTGCTGCTCGAGGCCGGAATGAGGCTACCCAAATC
>JASDTK010000149.1:0-3285 GCA_041891555.1 Oscillospiraceae bacterium | reverse complement strand
TTCCTGCGCTTTGCGAATATCGGAGGTATCGACCCGCGTATGCTTCCGGCAAGAGAAATTAAGGTTTTGACCGAGCCTCCCATATTCGGCGTCATCGACACTATGCCGCCTCACGCGCTTTCTGAAGAAGATATGGATAAAACCATCGACCCCAAAAAACTCTTCATTGATATCGGCTTGAGCGATGATGAGGCTAAAAAGCGCGTACCACTCGGGACTCCCGCAGTATTCGCCGGGGGCGTCGACGAGCTTAATGAAAGCGTTCTCTGCGGCAAATCGCTTGACGACCGCTCCTGTATCGCGATTATCATCAAAACGATGGAACTCCTCTTCGACAAGAATCTGAATGTCGACATCTGCTGCCTTTTCAGTACTCAGGAAGAGCTAGGAACGCGCGGAGCGATTACGGGCGCCTACGGAGCTGAGCCGGATTACGCTATCGCGCTCGATGTAACCTTTGCCTCGACTCCCGACTCGAAAAAGGGCGAGGTTCTTGATATGCGCAAGGGCGCGGCAATTGGCGTTGGGCCGAGCATGAACCGGAACATCACAAATATGCTCATCAATACGGCGCAGGAGAAGAACATACCCCATCAGCTTGAGATTATGGGCGGCGACTCTGGCACAAACGGCTGGGTAATTCAGGTCTGCCGGGAGGGCGTCGTAACTGGCATAGTATCGCTGCCGATAAGATATATGCATTCGCCCGTTGAAACCATGGATATATCTGACGCCGACGCGATTGTCACTCTGCTCACCGAATTTACGCTAAAGCTCAGCGATGACGGTATTGCATAAAGCAAACAATCGCGATGGCTTGTGCAATATTCGCACCATATTCTTAATTATTACACCAGTTTGTGCGTAATACGCACAGGAGGCGGTTTTTTATGCTTGATACACTTAAAACCCTCTGCTACCTGAGTGGAGCTTCCGGCAGTGAGGACGAGGTTCGTGATTATATTCTGGAGCGGATTATGCCATATTCCGACGGAATAACAACTGACAGTATGGGTAACCTTATTGTTTACAAAAAAGGTAAAAAGAGCTGCGGCAGAAAAATACTTATCTGTGCGCATATGGATGAGGTCGGCATAATAATTACCGGAATCGATGACGACGGTTACCTGAAATTTGACTTTCTTGGCAGCGTCGACAGGCGCGTCGTTATCGGAAAACACATTTATATCGGAAAAGACAGGGTTCGCGGTGTAATTGGCATCAAGGCTTATCATCATGTATCAAAGGATGAGGAGAAGTCCGTTCCGAAACGTGACGAACTATATATAGATATAGGTGCAAAATCTAAAGACGAAGCCAAAGAGCTTGTTTCTCTGGGCGATGCCGCGGTTTTCGAAGACAGTGTTCTTGAGTTCGGCGAAGGTTTTCTCAAGGCCAAGGCAATTGATGACAGAGTGGGCTGCGCTGCGATGATAAAGCTTCTCGAAAGCGAGCTTGCCTGCGATTGCACCTTTGCTTTTACGGTTCAGGAGGAGGTCGGAACGCGAGGCGCGAAGGTCGTCTCATCGCGAGTAAAGCCCGATATTGCGATAGTGCTTGAGGGTACCACGGCTGCCGATCTGCCTGAGGTACCGGAAGGAAAGCGCATCTGTGCTCTTGGCGACGGCATTGTCATTCCCTTCATGGATAAGGGAACTGTCTATAGCCGCGGACTATTCAAGCAGGTAACTGAGCTTGCGGACGCAAACGGTATCAAATGGCAGACAAAGACGATGATTGCTGGAGGTACGGATGCGCAGGCGATTCAGCGCAGCGGTAACGGTGTCGATACCATTGCTATTTCCGCGCCGATGCGCAACATACATTCCCCCGCCTGTATCGCGAAAATTTCCGACTTTGAAACTATGCCGCGCCTTGTAAGCCTTTTGCTTGAGGCACTCTCCGAATAATAAAAAAGGATTTCCACTAATGAACATAAACGAAATTTCTCCTGAGATTCTGGCCCTGTCTTCGACGGTTGAGCACGAACTGCATGATGTTTTCGCGGAGTTTGACCGAGTATCCGAGGCATGCACGCTCAAGGTCATGTCCGCCTTTCAGGAATTCCGCGTGTCGGAGGCCTGTTTCGCGGGAACGACAGGCTATGGTTACAACGATTTCGGCAGAGACACCCTTGATAAGATTTACGCCCGTGTGTTCGGCGCTGAAAGCGCGCTTGTCCGCATCGGCTTTGTAAACGGCACGCACGCGATAGCTACCGCGCTTTTCGCCGTCTGTAAACCGGGCGATACGCTCCTTTCGGTAACCGGAACCCCCTATGACACGCTCCAGCGCACAATCGGAATCGCGGGCGATGGCGACGGCTCGCTGAAATTCTACGGCGTTGATTACGCTCAGGTTGACTTGCTATATAACGGCGACCCCGACATACAGGGCATTAAAAAAGCCGCTTCCGACCCGAAGGTCAAGGCGGTCATGCTTCAGCGCTCCCGCGGCTACGCTCTGCGGCGCGCCTTGGGTATTAGCGACATAGAAAACATAGTCAAAGCCGTGCGCGAGGTTGATCCAAGCGCTAATATCCTCGTCGACAATTGTTACGGTGAGTTTACCGAACTTCGTGAACCGACGGAAGTCGGAGCCGACCTTATCGCGGGCTCTCTCATCAAAAACCCCGGCGGCGGGCTTGCCCCCACCGGCGGCTACATAGCGGGAAAGCTGGACCTCGTTGAGCGAGCCGCCATACGCATGACTACGGCTGGCATAGGCGGAGAATGCGGAAGCACGCTCGGAAATAATCGTCTGCTATATCAGGGCTTTTTTATGGCTCCGCATATCGTTGCGCAGGCGCTCAAAACGGCAGCCTTTTGCGCGGGCATGATGGAGCGACTCGGCTTCATTACATCTCCCAGCGCGATAGAAACAAGGCACGATATTATTCAGATGATTGAATTCGGCAGTGCCGACAAGCTGATAAAATTCTGTACAGGTATTCAGCACGGCTCACCGGTTGATTCCTATGCAACTCCTGTGCCCTGGGCTATGCCCGGCTATGAGGACGAGGTCATAATGGCGGCGGGAGCTTTTGTTCAGGGCTCATCTATTGAGCTTTCCTGCGACGGGCCGATGCGCGAGCCATATCTCGGCTTTATGCAGGGCGGGCTGACCTATGAATCCGGCAAGCTCGGCGTCATGCTAGCGGCGAGTGAAATCCTTAAGGCAAAATGATTATGTAAACCATATTCAGGCTATTTTCACCGCTCGGTTCATATAAATGGCATAGGGGGTATCCTTATGCCATTTATTAGAAGACGAGCACCCTTAAGA
>JASDTK010000148.1:0-3319 GCA_041891555.1 Oscillospiraceae bacterium | reverse complement strand
TCTTGTCGCCCTGAGATGTGGCAATTCCGGCGCTTTCCTGACCGCGGTGCTGTAGAGCGAAAAGTCCGTAATAGGAAGTTGTCGCAACGTCGCGGGAGGAGTTCGAATAAACGCCGAAAACTCCGCATTCCTCGTGAAGACTGCTCATTGTTTTGAATCCCCCAGAAGACGCCGCATAACCTCGTTATAGGCGTCCTCAACTCCGCCGAGGTCGCGGCGGAAACGGTCCTTGTCGAGCTTTTCGTGGGTATTGACATCCCAGAAACGGCAGGTGTCGGGGCTAATCTCGTCGGCAAGTACTATCATCCCATCCGGCAGCTTGCCGAATTCCAGCTTGAAATCCACGAGCTCAATGCCGTGCTCAAAAAGGAAGGCTTTAAGCATGTCGTTTATTTTGAAAGCATAGGTCTTAATCGTGTCAATATCGTCTTGTGTCGCAAGTCCCAGAGCCAGAGCATGATAATCATTTATCAGCGGGTCGCCGAGCGCGTCGTCCTTATAGGAGAACTCGATGGTTGGAGCTTTAAAAACGATGCCTTCCTCGACTCCGTAGCGCTTTGCAAAGCTTCCGGCGGAGATGTTTCGGATAATAACTTCCAGAGGTACAATGGAGACTTTTTTGACGAGCGTTTCACGCTCCGAGAGCTCTTCTACAAAATGCGTAGGTATTCCGCTTTCCGAGAGAAGCTTCATGAGGCGGTTTGTAAGACGGTTGTTTATTACGCCCTTGCCGAGTATGGTGCCCTTTTTCTCGCCGTTGAAGGCCGTCGCGTCGTCCTTGTAGGAGACGATACAGAGATTCGCGTCGCTGGTCGCGAAAACCTTTTTTGCTTTGCCCTCGTAAAGCTGAACAGTCTTTTCCATTGTACATTTCCTTCCGTGTTATATTGTGATATTATTCGTTCTGACTGTTGAATTTTGCTTCTGCAGCTTTGTTTTTTGCCAAAACGTTCTCAGCGGCGGACGCTCTTGCCTCTGAGAGCTTCGTGGCAAGAACTTTGTCTGATACTGAAAGTATCGAAATAGCAAGAAGGGCGGCGTTTTCAGCTCCGTCAATCGCAACTGTAGCTACAGGAATGCCTGAAGGCATTTGTACAGTTGAGAGGAGAGCATCCAAGCCGTCCAAGGTAGAAGATTTTATGGGTATACCGATAACAGGTAAGGTAGTATTTGCCGCAATGGCCCCTGCAAGATGCGCCGCCTTTCCGGCGGCCGCAATTATTGCACCGAAGCCCCGTCCCCGCGCGTTTTTTGAAAAATCCGCAGCTTCTTTAGGTGTACGGTGCGCCGAGAATACGTGTACCTCATAGGGCACCCCGAATTCCGCAAGCTTACCGATTGCTTTTTCGACAACGAGCAAATCGCTGTCGCTGCCCATAATGACAGCTACTTTCTTCATTCGTCACCATTCCTTCAAAACATAATTTCGAACTGTTGTGGCTGATATGGTTCTTTGCGGTCTGTTTGGAGTTTATAATTTCATTCTAAACTAACGATTTATTGAGGTCAACAGAAAGCGGCTTTTTTAGACATGGGTAAATCGATGATTTTTACAAGAATAATACAAGGAATTTAGTGTAATTAACGAAAGAACTGCATAGGCAGGCTACAGTTATAAAAAACACAAGAAAACAGTCCGGTTTTCGTTATTTTTGACGATTGCTTGTGATATAATGCGGAAGGTACAATATATAAGGATGTTCTCAAATATTATTGTCCCTACAAATTGGGCACGGAGGAACATATGAAAACAGATTTAGTTATCGTCGGCGCAGGTCCCGCGGGAATTTTCACCGCGCTTGAGCTCATACGCAAGGGCGGTAAAAAGAAAATAGTGATGGTCGAAAAGGGCGTCGCGGTCGAGAAACGCCGCTGCCCTAAAGCACAGACGAAGGAATGTGTCAACTGCAAGCCATACTGCCATATAACAACCGGCTTCTCGGGCGCGGGCGCTTTTTCCGACGGCAAGCTCTCGCTCAGCTACGAGGTGGGCGGCGATCTTCCTACGCTAATCGGCGAAAACGAAGCGCAGGAGCTGATTGACTACGCGGATAAGATCTATCTTGAGTTCGGCGCTGACGAGAAGGTGGAGGGAGTAAGCGATTACGAACAGGTAAAAGAAATACGCAAACGCGCGATACAGGCCGGGCTGAAGCTGGTGGATTGCCCGATACGCCACATGGGCACGGAAAAAGCGCAGGATATATATTACCGCATCGAACAGTATCTCATGAATAACGGCGTTGAGTTTATGTTTGGCTATGAGTGCGACAACGTGATACTTGACGGCGACAAATGCCTTGGAGTTGTTATCCACAAGGGCGGAGAAAGTCAGGAGATTTTCGCGGAAAAGACCGTTATCGCGACGGGCAGACGCGGAGCGGAATGGCTGGAGAAAATCTGTGCGGAAAACGCTATTGCACATCAGCCGGGAACGGTCGATATCGGCGTGCGCGTCGAGGTCCGCAACGAGGTTATGGAACAGGTCAATTCTGTCCTCTACGAATCCAAGCTCATCGGCTATCCCAGACCGTTCAAAAACAAGGTGCGTACCTTCTGTCAGAACCCCGGCGGCTTTGTAAGTCAGGAAAATTACGACGACGACCTCGCCGTGGTAAACGGACACTCATATAAGGATAGAAAATCCAATAATACGAACCTTGCGATTCTGTGCTCGCATAATTTCAGCTATCCGTTCAACCAGCCGATAGCCTATGCGCAGAAGGTCGGAGAGCTCACCAATATGCTCGGTGCTGGACACATCATGGTTCAGCGCTTCGGCGACATACTGGACGGCAAACGTACCTGGCAAAAGGAGCTTGCGCAGTCGAATGTCCGCCCGACGCTTCAGGACGCAGTTGCGGGTGATATTACCGCCGCCATGCCCTACAGGTCGATGATTAATATTATAAACTTTATGCAGGCGGTAGACCATGTCGTCCCGGGTTTTGCTTCCACGGAGACTCTACTCTATTCGCCGGAACTCAAGTTCTATTCCAACAGAGTCAAGATGGACAAGGAACTAAACACCAATATTGCCTGACTCCATTGCCTCGGCGATTCCAGCGGCTGGACAAGGGGACTCATGATGGCGTCCGTCATGGGAGTCCTGATGGGCAGAAAAATCGCGGAAAGCGAAGAATAAGCGAGTATAAATAAGACGGCTGCCGCAAATGCTGCGGCAGCCGGTATCAGTTTTGACGAGGACGAAGCTCTGAAGCGAGGAGTCCCCAGATAAGCCACATAAGAGGGGACACAAGAAACAGCCCCAGTCCGAAAAACGCATGCACCCAGTAGCACAGAAGCCCGAAGGCAAGAC
>JASDTK010000147.1:0-3347 GCA_041891555.1 Oscillospiraceae bacterium | reverse complement strand
GTCTAGTACAGCGTTGTCACTAAATTGGGTTTTCCGCTTACGAACACTCCAGATTGTCCGAGCACTCATTCGTACGGGCGTAATAGAATATGTATTGCTGGGCAAGTCCGGCGTAAGGACCGAGAACCCTCGGGTCAAAATTATCCGGAAAATGTCTTTCCAGCGCACGCTTCATCCAGACGTCGATCGGAAACCTGTCCAGTCCGTAGAGCATGAAGCAGTTTGCAACCTTGTCGCCGATGCCGCGGATGCTCCGAACCTGCGCGAAGGCGTCCTCGGAGGACATATCCGTAATAGCTTTCAGATTAAGCTCGCCGCCTGCAACAGCCCGGGCGGCACAGAGGATATACTCGGCGCGGTAACCGCAGCGGAGCGGTGCCAAATCCTGCTCGTCAAGTCCGGCTAGTGCCTCCGCAGAGGGAAAGGAGAAAAGTCCGCAGGGGAGCTCTTCACCAAAGGTGACGCACAGTGTCGAAATGATTTTTTTAATCCTCGGAATGTTATTGCATTGCGATATTATAAAGCTCGCGAGCGCTTCCCACGGCTCCTGACGCAGAATGCGTATGCCACGCCCGAAATCCGCGCACTTTTTAAGATAAGGCGGCTCGGTAAACGGTCTTGACATTTCCTTGTAGTCGATACCGAGATCAAAATACTCGCGCCAGAAGGGAAGGTCCGCTTCCGCAGCACTACAGAGGACGCGCCCGTCCTCTTCGCGTACAGTCAGAGCTTTTCCGCACGCGACACCGTGATAGCTTCCGCTCTCATCGCCGCTCCAGCGGAAGCACTGACCGCATTCAAAGGTTTTTTTTAGGTCGAGCTCCGAAGCTGTGGCGAGAACAAATTCTGATTTCAGAGATTCATGCATAGCGTTATCTCCCGTGTATCGCCACGCAGAGCGGCGATTTTGCAAAAATCCCGCCCCAAATGAGGCGGGATCAGTGTTTAAGATAATTTTAAAATGAATGCTTGTTTTTGTTTTTTCGCGCGGCCTCAGACTTCTTGCGGCGCTTTACGCTGGGACTCTGATAGTATTCCTTTTTCCTGAGGTCCGACAGAACTCCGGACTTCGCGCAGCTTCTCTTGAATCTCTTGAGAGCGCTGTCCAGAGATTCGTTCTCTTTTACGCGTACTTCTGACATTTTATTTCCCTCCCTCCAAATACGCCCAAAGGCGCTTTAAGGGCCATCGTTCATGGCTTTAACATCATTGATTATAATTGCTAATTGGCTCAATGTCAAGATATTTCACTGTGCCCTTAGGGCAATATACAGTACCTGTGCGCAGTATAACCATATAAAATCATATATATGCTCATAATCGACACGAAATAATCAAACCCTGTACAAAACATAAAACAGACAGAACGAGTCCTACGGAGATTGAGGACAGGAGGAAGGCATATAAAAAATGCTTGTAATATTTATGCAATAAGCTTATACTGATTATAATGACATGTTAATTGGAGGTCATCCGGTGGAAATGAATCCTGTATTGCTCAGCTCACTGTCTCTAGACAGCGACATTCCGCTTTATTCTCAACTCGTAAGCATTGTAAAACGCAACATAACAGCCGGCACGCTTGGAGCCGGAGAGCTTCTACCTTCAGAGGCGGAGCTATGCAAAACCTTCAATATCAGCAGAAGTACTGTCCGGCAGGCAATCGGCGCTCTGGAAGCTGAAGGTCTTGTAGTGCGTAAGCAGGGCAGGGGCACCTTTGTTGCGGAGCCTAAAATGCGGCGCAAAACCGAAAATGTCTATTCATTTACTTCGGAAATCAGCTCAATGGGACTCACTCCTTCATCAACGCTAATTGAATTCGAGATCATAACACCCACACCGGATATTATGAAGGTACTTGAACTCAACTCACCGGAAAAGAGTGTATATCGCTTCACGCGTATCAGAAACGTGGATGATGAACCGCTGATTCTGGAGACTTCTTTTTATCCGCAGTACATCTATCCGAAGCTTACACGTGAGCTTCTGAGAACTCACAGCTTCTACAGCCTTCTTTACGAAGTTGGCATAGCTCCCGCCTCGGCGGTGGATTCCTATGAAGCAGTGACGCTAGGAAGAGAAGAAGCGGAATTGCTCCATTGCAGACCGGGTAACTGCGCGTTTTCAGTCCAGAGAAGGACAAGGACGGAAACGGGTATGATATATGAGTATACCCAGAGCCTTATCAGAGCGGACAGAGTCACGCTGGACATATTCCTGCATAAGGATGGAGTCTCTTTTACCCGCAGCGTAGATAAGTAGCTGTATAATTTGCTGTATAATTTCGGTGAATTTTTCTAATAATTGTACTAATAAATATTTACAAAAGGGAATTTTTGTAGTATATTAAATGTAACAGACGTACCATACGTTTATAATGTGCATCTTGGAGGTTAATGATGAGTAAGATCAGAGTAGGAATCAACGGTTTCGGAAGAATAGGAAGACTTGTTTTCCGCGCCGGACTGAATAACGAGAACATCGAGTTTGTCGGTATTAACGACATGATTACGTCCGATTATATGGAGTATATGCTCAAGTATGATACTATCCATGGAAAATTCGAGGGCGAGGTCAGCCATACGGACAACAGCATAATCGTCAACGGAAAGACCATCCCCGTCTTCAGCGAAAAGGATCCGTCAAAGCTTCCTTGGGGCAGTCTTGATACCGATTTCGTCGTAGAGTCCACAGGACTTTTCACGACAACTGAGAAGGCAAGCGCGCATCTCACAGCCGGCGCCAAGAAGGTCGTTATTTCCGCTCCTTCCTCAGACGCTCCCATGTTTGTTATGGGCGTAAACAACAAGGCCTATAAACCTGAGATGAAGGTCGTTTCCAACGCTTCCTGCACCACGAACTGCCTTGCTCCTCTTGCCAAGGTAATTAATGACAGCTTCGGCATTGAATCCGGCCTTATGACCACGGTTCATTCGACCACAGCTACCCAGCGAACTGTCGACGGACCCTCCGCAAAGGACTGGAGAGGCGGCAGAGCTGCTTCCGGCAACATCATCCCGTCTTCCACCGGTGCCGCAAAGGCGGTTGGTAAGGTTATCCCCGAACTGTCCGGTAAGCTCACCGGCATGGCTTTCCGCGTGCCTACACTGGATGTTTCCGTCGTAGACCTCACCGTCAACCTCAAGACTGCAACGACTTATGAAGAAATCTGCAAGGCCATGAAAGCGGCCTCAGAAGGCGAGCTTAAGGGTATTCTGGGCTATACTGACGAGCTGGTCGTTTCATCTGATTTCATCCATGACTCCCGTACCTCAATTTTTGATGCCGACGCAGGAATTATGCTCAACGAAAAGTTCGTTAAGCTGGTTGCTTGGTATGACAACGAA
>JASDTK010000146.1:0-3409 GCA_041891555.1 Oscillospiraceae bacterium | reverse complement strand
GCTCAGGCCGGGAGGCAAATCAGTGAAAAAGGAACGTATATCAAACAATGTAATAAGACGGCTGCCTATGTATCTTCGGAAGCTCGATGATCTTATATATCATGGCGTTGATCGGATTTCGTCAGGCGAGCTTGGCAAGCAGATGGGGCTTACACCGTCACAAATTAGGCAGGATTTCAGCTGTTTCGGCGAATTTGGCCAGCAGGGCTACGGTTATCGTGTGTCTGATCTGAGGGATCAGGTCGCGGGAATTCTGGGTATGCATAAAGGCTTTACCGTCGCTATTGTCGGCGTAGGAAACCTTGGCCATGCACTTATCAGCAACTTCGGCTTCATCGAACAGGGTTTTCGTCTTATTGCGGCTTTTGACTCAGATCCCGATATTTACGGAAACGAATATGACGGAATACCTATATATGACAGCTCCACGCTTTCAGACTGGCTTAAGCGCAATCCCACGGATATCGTCGTGCTTACCGTTCCACGCAGAATAGCCAGAAGCATGGCCGAAACTGTTGCAGACTGCGGAGTCCGCGGTATCTGGAATTTTACAAATATTGAACTTGAGCTTGTAAGGCAGGATGTACGTGTTGAAAACATCCATTTTTCGGACAGTCTGCTGACCCTCGGTTATTATCTTACTGAACAGGAAAGCATGGAGAAAAGCAAATAGTCCGGAACACTCTTGGAGGCAACCGTGATTAAAAAGCGCTTAATTTCATTAGCTCTTACGATAATTATTTTGTGCGGTACTACTGTGACAGCCGCTGCTGACGGAGCTGCAGGGAGCGCGTCAGACCCGCTCATTTCGAAAAGTTACGTTGACGGCACTTATCCCGGACTTGTGCTCACTGCCCCGCTGAATACGCTTTCTGATGCTATGGCCGTTTTGCAGTATAAATTGGCCGTGGCAGGCTCAAAAAAGGCAGGCGGAGTCAAATACTCCTCCGCGGCGTCCGGTGCTGCTGTTTCCCTCACACCAGGCTCAGGCTTCACGCTGACTTCCGGCTCCGCGCGTCTCAGCGCTTGCAGCGGAACCTTTATTGATCTGTCAGACGGTACTGTAGTTTCCTCGGGCCAGAGTCTTTCCTCAGGACATCGCTATATTGCAGCGGAAAACACCACTGCTTCCGTCGCAATTATTACCGCTTCAAAACTCGCGCTCTTCGGAACAGTTAATATCAGCTCCGGAACCGCTCCAACCTTTGCTGACGTAACAGAGGATAAGTGGTTCTATACCTATGTCTCATACGCGGTACAAAAGGGACTTGTCAGCGGACGCAGTTCTACAGTTTACGATCCGGACGCTAATCTCTCAATAGCGGAAGCAATTAAGCTTGCCGCTTGTATGAACCAGCTTTATAATACCGGCAGCGTCACACTCGTGAACGACCCGACCCTCTGGTATAAATCCTATCTCGACTATGCGACAAAAAATGGCGTCGTTACAAAGACTTACGCTAATTATAACACTGCCATTTCGAGAAGTGAATTTGTGACGATATTCTATGCCTCGCTGCCGTTATCTGAATACACGCAGAAAAACTCCGTATCCGATAACGCGATTCCAGACGTCAAGCTTTCAGACGCAAATGCAAGCCAGATATACGCGTTTTTCCGCGCAGGCATTTTGACCGGCTCCGATGCTCGCGGAACATTCTACCCGTCAAACAATATCAAAAGGAGCGAGGTCGCGGCGGTGCTGACCCGAATGTTCGAAAAGGACACCCGCCAGTCGATTACCTTATCCTGAATTACTGATATCAGCGGCCTATCCAAAATATGCATACGGAAGGCCGCATATCTGAGCCGGAGGTGATACTGATGTTTGGTACTTTCAATACCAGTGATACAATTGCCGCGATAGCAACGGGAAACGTGATTTCTGCAATCGGTATTATCAGACTTTCCGGCTCTGACGCGATTAAAATAGTTTCCGATGTTTTTCAACCGTCTTCGGGAAAGAGCATGGCTGAATTTTCTGACCGCGCGCTCGTTCTGGGCATACTTAATAATACGAAGGGCGAAATCCTTGATCACTGCCTGTGTACGGTCAGCCGCGCGCCGAACAGCTATACGGGAGAGAATACGGCCGAACTACAATGCCATGGTTCGCCCACCGTTTTGCGGCTTGCGCTTGAAGCGCTTTTTGACTGTGGTGCCCGTCAGGCTCTGCCCGGAGAATTTACAAAGAGAGCCTTTCTGAACGGGCGCATGGATTTGACTCAGGCGGAGGCCGTTATCGACCTCATCGACTCCGAAACGGACGAAGCCGCAAAAAACGCGGCAGGGCAGCTGGGCGGCGCAATTCTGCGCAAAACGGATGGTATTTACAGCGAATTGGTTGACATAATATCTCACTATCACGCCGTACTCGACTATCCCGATGAAGATATAGACGAGTTTCGCATTGTGTCCTATCTGGAAACGCTCCAGCGGGCGAGGGGAGAGCTAAAGTTTCTTCTCGATACTTTTGAACGCGGAAAAGTTATGAAAAGCGGTGTGAGGGCGGCCATAGTCGGCAGGCCGAATGCGGGAAAATCCTCACTGCTGAACGCTTTGCTTGGTTTTGAACGTGCAATAGTCACAGCAATTCCCGGCACGACACGGGACACTATCGAGGAATGCGTGACGCTCGGCGGTGTTAAACTAAGACTTGCAGATACCGCGGGATTGCGGGGCACGTCAGACCCGATTGAAAAAATTGGAGTCGACAGAGCTATCAGCACGGCGGCGGCGTCTGAGCTCGTGCTCGCTGTATTCGACGGATCTGAATCATTATCCCCCGAAGATGAAGAAGCGATTGAAACCGCAAAAGGCTCAAAGCGCAGAATCGCCATTATCAATAAATGTGATTTACCGCAAAAGCTCGACCTTTCTTCAATTAAAAAAAGCTTTGATACAGTACTATCGGTATCTGCTATTGATAAAACAGGGCTTGATGCTCTGGATAAAGAAATTTCTTCTCTATTCCCGACGCCACCCGCGCCAGCCGGCGAGATCTTAACAAATTCCCGCCATGCGGACGCAGTAGGCAGAGCGCTTAATTCCCTCGATGAAGCCGTTGCGGCTTTAAAAACGGGCGCAACGCCCGACATCGTTCTGACTGAAGCCGAGAATGCGCTTTCGGCGCTCGGTGAACTGACCGGCAAAACCGTCCGCGAGGACGTTACCAGGCGGATCTTTGAAAGATTCTGCGTGGGCAAATAAATTTGGTGTTCATTAATAAATAACATACAAAAGGAGTAAATGTATGAACAAAAAGTATGTATACCTGTTTGCCGAAGGAAACGGCAAAATGCGCGAGCTTCTGGGCGGCAAAGGAGCAAACCTTGCTGAAATGACCAATCTCGGTCTGCCTGTTCCGCGCGGCTTCATAATCTCGACCGAAGCGTGCACGAAATACTAC
>JASDTK010000145.1:0-22250 GCA_041891555.1 Oscillospiraceae bacterium | reverse complement strand
AACCTCTCTGTAGCTGTCATAGGCTGCCTTCGCGGCGGCGAAGTTGATGTCGGTGAAGATATTGACCTTGCTGATGCCGCTCGCTATGCAATTTTTAAAATCCTCCTCCGTCAGGCCAGAGCCTCCGTGCAGAACCAGCGGAGTTTCAACTGCGGCGGCGATTTTTTTGAGTACCTCAATATCAAGTACGGGCTTAACCTTGTACGCTCCGTGAGCCGTGCCTATAGCAACAGCCAGTGCATCCACGCCGGTCTTTTCAATGAATTCCTTTGCCTGCGCGGGGTCGGTATAAACGCTGTCGTGCCCGTCTGCCTCGGCAGAATCGGAGGCTAAGCCCACATGACCCAGCTCAGCTTCAAGAGTAGCGCCGAAGCTTGCGGCTATTCTTTTCATCTCTCTGCATTTCTCAATGTTCTCTGTGTAGCTGCAGGTTGAGCAGTCATACATGACGGAACTGAAGCCCAGGGCCATTGATTTTATTATCATCTGCGGCGTGAGGCCATGGTCAAAATGCAGAACCACGGGAACGCGCGCCTTTTTCGCCATCGGGAGAAGGAGAGAAGCGAGCTCCTCAAGCCCCGCGTAAGGAAGCAGTGCTTCTGCTGTTCCGATGATGACGGGAGACCTTGTCTCCTCCGCCGCGGCAAGAACGCCCTGCGCCATTTCGAGATTGACCGTATTGAAAAGCCCGACCGCATATTTTTTCTTCTGGGCATCTTTCAGAACTTCATTAAGAGTTACAAGCATAGTTTTCACTTCCGTTTATTTCATTTTGTTATAAAATTCCAGCACTTTCTCATATGAGCACATTCCCTCGGTCGCCCCCGGCTCGGATAGAGAGCAGGCCGCGCAGCCGATGCCGAGCTCAATGGCTTCTGTCAGAGACTTTCCAAGATAGGCTGCATAAAGCACGCCGGAGCAAAAAGCGTCGCCGGCTCCGGTCGTCCCTCTGATAAATCCATCAGGCAGACTCATGCTTTTCTTTTTTACAAATTCTCCGCCGGAGCAGTCCAGCCCATAGCCGCCCTCGGGTGCATGTATGACTGCCCAGCGGGAAACGCCCATGTCTTTTAAAGCACGGAGAGCCGGAAATATATTCTCCTCATCTACGCGCCCGTTCTTTCGCAGGGAGACACCCGTTACGCCTTCCGCCTCTGTCTCGTTTATTATGCAGTAATCCGTGTACTTCAGAGCCGGAGGCACAATGGCCTTGCAACGGTCAAAGGAGCCGCTGACGAGATCTATGGAGGTGCTTATACCCCTGCTCTGCGCGGAAGCCAGAAGCCTTGCCATTTTTGTGCCGAATTCTTCATCTGGTCCGTCGAGCTCGTCCAGAAAAAGCAGATATCCCGCATGCAGGTGGCGGACATTCAATCGGTCCCAGTCAATGTGAGCCTCCGAGAAACCCACGCTAGCGCCCTTCAAGCTAAAGAAGGTTCTCTGATTAGAAGACATATCGCTCATCACCGCCGAGAAGGAGGTCGTGCCCCCACGGGCAACCTGAGAAAGATCGATGTTTCTGAAAGCGGAAAGATTTTCTTCAATGAAGCTTCCATTTTCATCGTTCCCTATTGCGCCCAGCGCCGTCAGGGGCAGCGCTTCGTCCAGCTTTGCCAAATCCATGATAACATTGCATACGGCGCCGCCCGTAGCTCTTGTAATATTATCCCAGACAGCGGCAAGCCCGCCGTTTTCGGGATAGTGGTCTATGGGGTAGATGGTATCCACAAGCATAGTGCCTGCGACAGCGATTCCTTTTTTCATAGCTCGCCTTCCTTATGGAAGATATGTTTGCCCTTGTCCTTCACATCAGCGCTTTGACCGAAAGATTCTCTCCGACAAGTCCAAGGCAGTTTCCCTTCGGCAGCCCCGCGTCGGGATGTCCGATAAGCCATTTGTTCTTCGCGGTGATAAGGCGGTCCTCGCTTTTTAAGGGGTGCTCCGCCTCAAGCTCCGTGTTGGTTCCTCGCGGTAAAACAACGGCGACGCGGAAGCCCTCACTGTCGGCATTGCAAGGTGCATAATGCAGCGTCGTAGCATAAAGCTCCACAGCAGCCCCCTTCGGCAGGCGGAAAAGCTCAACCTTTGAGGTGTCATAGGTATGCTCCGGCGTTATATCCTGTACTCGCCCAACCATAAGTATGGCGTCCGTCGCGGCAACATTAACCTCACTCGAATGGTGGTATTCCAGCGCGTTTAAGAGATAGTTGCAGCCGTTGCAGTAGCCGAGCTGTATAGGCATCTCGCCAAAAATACGCTCGCGCAGTTCGGCGCAGATTTTAAGTTTTTCAAGTTCCGGCTCAGATGCGACATATGTTACCGCGTCCTCAGGGCGCGGAGTTTTTTTCAGCTCGCGAGTAAGCTCGGAAAAATCCAGTTCCGCTATTATGCGCCCGTAAGCACGAAACGCAGAATCAGTAACCAATTTAAGCTCCATTATATTCCCCTCCGATTTTTTAAAGCAAATTAGTCCTTTGCTGCCGGATATTCATTGCAAAGCAGACGGTAGGGCTTTTCGTCCTCCTCGATAGTCGGGAAGCGGCCGAGCGGCTTTAAAAAGCGGTTATCGGTGTTATCGTCGTTGCACATTGAAACCTCGCCGATCAGCACACTGCCGCCGCCCTTGGGAATAACGAATTCGTGGTAATAGTAGGGATAAAGCGAGAGGCTGTCTCCGGGATGCAGTACGATGGGCGCTCCGGCGGGCACCTTGTAGCGGCGTCCGTCCTGACATATCTCCACGTCGGTTGTATCGAGCTGCTCATCCTTTGTGGCATTGTAAAGCGTAAATACTATGTCGTTCCCACCGCGGTTGATTATATCCTCCATCTTGCTCCAGTGGAAATGCATGGGAGAGACCTGTCCCTCGTCGCACATGATGATTTTTTCTGCGTAGGTCTTTGTATATTTGGGGTTATGCACATTGCCGTTGCGCAGGGTAATGAGCGCAAGCCCCAGCGTCGCGTAATCGCCCATGCCGTAGTCGGTTACGTCCCAGCCCAGCATATTGTCGCGTATCTCGTCGTATTCATGTCCCTTCAACTGCCATTCCTCCGGCGTGAACTTCAGGTAGGGCGGGATTTCAAAGCAATGCTCAGCGAGCAGCTTTTCAAAGCGTTTAATAACGGCGTTGATTTCTGATCTTTTCATAACTATGGCTCCTTATATTATATTATTTGTATTTACTGCAAGCTGTAATCTGCATTATCTAAGCAGCTCCGCACAGCGCTTTTCAAGCTCAGCGAGCGCCTGTGTGCCTTCGGCTATTCGGAATGTGAGCCGCTTTTTTTCGGTAGCCTGAGGTGCAAGCATGTGCAGGGTGCCGTTTTTTTCGTGATGGTCGCGGCCGTAGACTGAGGAATTTGACGGCTCAAGGCCGAGCACATAGTCCCCGCTCGCGGTGGACTTCCACTCCATGAAATACGGAAACTGTGCTTTGCTAAATTCAATGACGAACGCGAGCTGTTTTTCTTCGTCCACAACCGCCGCAAATGTTTCATCCTTTTCGTCGGCTGCTAACTCATGCAGGAAAACATACTCCTTCTCGTTGTCCTTCGGCGCGTCCATTACGTTCCATGAAGAAACGTGAGCGGCAGAGATTTCTTCCCGCGGCGTAACCTTTTTTGTCGGCAGTATCAGGCGGCTTTTTTCCGAAAGGAACGGCCAGCCCATGTTGCAGTGGTACATCAGCATTAGAGGCTCCGCGCGGAAAGTCTCATTCGATATTTCGTCCTCAACGACGATTGCACTTTCGCCGAGCTTCGTCGTTATTATCCGGCGCAGCACGAGATTTTCACCGAAAAGCTCAGCTTCGCGCATTTCGCCCCTGACGGTCATCACATAATCGTCGTTTTGCCATTCCGCATCGACACAGACATGCTCGGCGGGAGTCGTTCTCATGCGTCCGTGCATGGGATATTCCTTTCCGTCCGCTCCGGTAAAGGGTGCGCAGATGTTTTCAAGTCCACAGGTGAAAAACAGTCCGCCCATGATGCTGCGCAGAGCCTCCGCGCCGTGAGTATCGAAGGGATTGCGCCCGTTGAGCCCGGGCTTTGAGAGAAAGTTCATCTGCAGGCCCTTGTATTCCAGCTCGCATATGTCCAGCGCCTTGTCCTCCATCGCGGTAAAGCGCAGGGGACCGTTTTTCACCTCCACGGCGCACATGCCCTTGCTTCGTCCTTCATCGAAATCGACACGCCGCACGTAGGCGATTTGCTGCATACTGCCGGTATATCTCAAATAATCTTCTTTTTTCATAGCACTCACTCCAGATTCGCGTGATACTGCCAGAGGCTTTTCATATCGAGCTGTTTTCTCTCGATTATCATCTTTGCGACTATATCGCCGAGCAGCAGCAGCGACTGCTCAAAAAGCGAGGTCATCGGCTGCTGTGAATCAATTTCGTCCGTAAGATAAGCCTTCGTCCTTACTGGTATTCTCACCATGAATTCCGCTATGTCCTTTAGCCCGCTGTCGGGATTAGAACCGATATATACTATCTTCGCGCCCTTTTCATGCGCCTTTACAGCGATACCCGCGGGGAACATAGTCGTTCCGCTGCCGCTGCCGACAATGAGCAAATCCTTTTCCGTGATCGCGGGCTCCGTAATCTCGCCCACAAAATGCGTTTTAATACCGAGATGCGCCCAGCGCTTCGCAATAGCCTGAAGCGAAAGCAGCACGCGGCCCACGCCGACGAAAAACACCTGATCAGCGGCGAGCACAGCCTCTATGAGCTTATCTACCTGCGCGGGGTCAATGCTGTTAAGCGATACGCTCAGCTCGCTTAAAACGAGCCCCTTGACTTCGCCATATGTAGTGTTAATTTTCACTTTTCTCACCTCTGAGTACGCTCCCGCGAAAGGCGAGCAGCTCCGCCGCCGCCGCAGGCAAGTTCTTTTTATCAAGGCAGGTGCTTCCGGCCACAAAAATGTCCACATAATCTTCACCGTATGATACCATATTTTCTCGGGAAATCCTGCCGTCTATTTCGATTTTTGTCGACAAGTTGCGCTGATTAATAAGCCTGCGAAGCTCCTTTATTCTGCGATCCGCGTATGTAATCTGTCCCTCATCCTTGTTTTGAGCAAAGCCGGGGTTAATCAGCATCAGCAGCACTGTATCACAGTTTTCCAGCACATAATCTATCATGGTCAGGGAAGTCGAGGGCTTGAGCGCTACGCCCGCGCGCACTCCCCGGCGGCGTATCATGCTGAGGCGATTGTCCATATGAGGTTCATACTCGCCATGAAAAACAATTTGCTGCACGCCGATATCAAGCAGTTCCTCAACAAAAAAGTCATGCTCCGTAGTCATAACATGCACGTCAAACAAAAGGTTCGTCCTTGCGCGAAGCTGCCGTACGGTATCGAGCCCCAGCGGCATACTGGGGCTGAAATGCCCGTCTAGAATGTCGATATGAAGCATTTTTATTCCCGCGTCCTCCAGCTCGTTTACCGAGCGCTCAAGATTGCACATATCACAGACGGAAATCAGCGACGGGGAAAGAATGCATTTTTCGTTCCAAATTTCTTCGTTCATTTATATAGTTCCTCCAGATGACACTTTACCTCTTCAGCCGTGGGCAGGGATTCAATGGCACCCTTTTTCTGCACGCACAGCCAGCCGGAAATATTGCCGCACTTCAGCGCGCTCAGCAAGAGTTTCTCGTTCAGGTCTTTTTCCTGTGTCGCGCCCACTTTGATCAGCGTAGCCAGAAAACCTCCCCAGAAAGCGTCTCCGGCACCGGTTGTATCTACGCAATCTGCCTTGATACCCGGCAGCTCAAGTGTTTTTCCGTTCCAGAAGCAGCGAACTCCCTCCGCGCCAAGAGTCTCAACAATTACCATGATGCCGTTGTCCAGCATGAGCTTCGGGAGCACCGCTTCACCGCCGACCATATCGGCTTCCTCCTCTGATATCTTGAGCAAATCGACATTTGGCAGAACTTCCATAACAGACTTTGCCGCAGCTGCGCGGTCACCGTCCCATAAAAGGTCGCGGTAGTTCACATCAAAACTCACAAGCTTTCCGCGACGATGTCCCTCCTCCAGCGCGTAAATGGTGGTGTTCCTGGCATCCCCCTTTGACAGAGAGCAGGAGCCTGCGTGGACAATGCCGGCCTCGTCGAACCACGGATGATCGAGCTGTTCTCTTGTCAAAAACATATCCGCTCCGGGCTTGCGTGCAAAGGTGAAACTGCGGTCCCCGTCTGGGTTCAGCGTTACGAACGCCATAGTTGTGGTTGCGATGTCGGTAAGTTCTGTCACAAGAGGCGTAACGCCGTTATCCGTTAGCGTTTTTACAAGAAAGCGCCCGAAATCGTCGTTTCCCATCATGCCGCAGAAGCCGGCTTCACAGCCGTGGCGCGCGAGCGCTATCGCTACATTGGCAGGGGCTCCGCCCGCCTTGCGGATATAAATTCCCTCTGCTTCGCCGGGCATAAAGTCGATGACCATTTCGCCCACGCTTAAAAACTTCATTTATATCCCTCCTTCTCCATGCCATACAGGGCGCAGGCGCCCGCGCTGATAAGCGATGCCTCATAACCCAGCCCTGTTTTTTCTATTCGGAGGTTCTTATTCGCATCAAGAAAAAGAAAATCCTTCAGCGTCGACCTCAGTGACGTTTCGAACAAATCAAAAGAAGCGGAAACGCCGCCGCCGATGACGACAAGCGGAACATTAAGGATGTTGACTGCCGCCGCGATACCCTTGCCGAGATAAAAGCCCTCATCTTCAAACACCCTTTGAGCATTTTTGTCGCCGTTTTGCGCAAGCTGTGATACTTCCTGCGCGGTCATTTCGTGTGCTCTGCCGCTTAACTCTCTGTAACGTCTGACTATACCCGGGGCGGCGCCGTACATTTCGAGGCATCCGCGCGAACCGCAGTGGCATTTTACGCCGTAATCGACGACCTTGACATGTCCCAGCTCCCCGGCTCCCTGCGAGAAGCCCCTGAGCACACAGTTATTCAGGAACACTCCGGAACCTATGCCGTTGCTGACCGTGACCCAGATAAAATCCGAATCATTTTTCGCAACACCAAAGCGCTTTTCTCCGAGAGTACAGATATTGCCGTCGTTTTCCATATACACAGGCTTATGGTATTTTTCGGTCAGCAGCATGCGCACATTTAAATTCTCAATATGCGAAAACGGGGCGTAAACCCATATTCCCTCTTCGGGATCGGTTAGTCCCGGGATGGATACACCGATACCGTCAATGTCGTCCGTACCGTTGTCTTTCCATGCGTCGGATTTCATTACAGCTTCGCTTTCGGTGAGTATAGCGTCCGCCACTTGCTGCTTTGTCGGGTGGTTCAGCAGGAGCTTTCGCGAAAACAGCACTCTTCCTGTTTCATCGACGACTCCGGTCAGCATCTTTGAGCCGCCGATGTCTATACACAGTATTTTCTTCATTACAGTATCCCTTTTACGGCAGATTGGATTAAACGATCTTACTTATTCCTTATAAAAAATTGACATTATTAAATGATCGAACACCATATGCAGGTCTTCAACAATCTGCATATCGTCGATGGGAATGTGAAGCTTAATATCCGAAAGCTTCATCAGTTCCCCGCCGCTGTAGCCAGTAAGGCCGATTACCTGGTTTCCTCTTTCTTTTGCGTATTCCACGGCTCGAACAACGTTTTTCGAGTTGCCACTTCCTGAAATAGCAATAACGACGTCATCCTCGGAGAGAAAATTTTTGAGCTGCTCAACAAAAATCGCGTCGTAAGCTACGTCGTTTGCAAGACTGAGCACCGTCGCGGCATTGTCGTTAAGGCAGACAAAGCGGAACCTATTGTCACGGTTAAGGCTGAGTCCCTTATTGAAGTCTCCCGCGAAATGTGAAGCGGTTGAAGCGCTGCCGCCATTTCCCATAATAAATATATATTTTTTGTTATCTCTCGCCTGCTTTAAAGCCTCCATTGCCCGGTTTATCTCGCCTCGGTCAATCTTGTCGATAGTAGTCTTTAAGCGGTCGTAATAAGCATTAATTTCATCAGTATAGTCTTTCATTTCATTTATCCTTTTCCCGAAAAATTTGCATAACACAGAAGAACCGGTGCAGTTGCCGGTTTAGGCAGCTGTACCGGTCAATCCGTTTAACTGTAAATTATTTTACAATTATTCCTACGATAACCGCCAAGGCCAGGAGGACGGCCAGAACGGTAATAATAATGTCCAGCTGGTGGACCGTTAAATCTATATGGGAATACAGGTTTTCGCGTGTATAGCGCCGCGTTTTAGGCGGCTTATCCGTTTTTTCCTCCGCCGAAGAAGGCTCGGCCAGGTTCGGATTTGTCTTTTCCTCTTCCATTACTTCTTAGCAAGATACTTGCGGACGTCAATGGAGA
Source organism: Oscillospiraceae bacterium (assembly GCA_041891555.1). GTDB lineage: Bacteria > Bacillota > Clostridia > Oscillospirales > Oscillospiraceae > UBA2658. The sequence goes on along the minus strand of JASDTK010000145.1, from coordinate 13,886 downwards.
CCGCGAGGATTATGAGTATGCCCTTGATTATGTACTGCAGATACGGATTGACGTTTAGGAAGGTAAGACTGTAGTTGATGGTCTGCAGCAGAATAACGCCGAGCATGACTCCGGGAATTGTACCGATACCGCCTGCCCATGAAACGCCGCCTATTACGCAGCCGGATATGGCGTCGAACTCGTAGTTGAAGCCGACAGTCGTCGTGACGGAGCCTATGCGGGCCGCTTCAAGGAAGGATGCGATGCCGTACAGTACACCGGCGAGAACGAACACCAGCATTATATTTAGCTTGATATTAATGCCGGAAACCGCTGCTGCCTCCGGATTTCCTCCGATTGCATACATGTTTTTGCCGAACACGGTTTTGTTCCACAGGAAATATACAGCTACGGCACACACGACCAAGTAAATTACCAGATACGGCAATTGCATGAAGCCTAAATTAAGAGAACCCTTTACAAAATCGAGATAGCGCGGATCAAGGGTTGAAAGCGGCTGTGCGCCGCCCTTCTGGCTGTCGATGTATATGCAGGTGGCGCCGAAGGCAATCAGCTGCGTGCCCAGCGAAACTATGAAAGCGTGCATATGCAGATAAGCAACGCCAAAGCCGTTCAACAGAGAGAAGAGCACTGCCACAACAACGCATATCAGCAGAGGCAGAATCAGTGGCAGGCCTTCGGTTATCTGCGGATACATTCTTGACGCGTAAGTTGTCGCCTGCAGCAGACTTGCCGAAATTGCCGCGCAGCAGCCGAGGATACGTCCGGCGGAAAGGTCGGTGCCCTGAATAATGATAATGCCTGCGATGCCCAGAGCCAGAATTCCGCGTGTGGACGCCTGGCGCAGAATGTTGGTAATATTATCGATGGAAATAAAGCTGGGTTTCATGCAGATTACGACTACCAGCATGAGGCCTAGGATTATGAACAGCGCGTTGTTTAAAAGCCCCTCTTTTACCTTATCGGAGTTGAGTTTTTTTGTCTTTTCCATATCCTTGACCTCTTCTTAAATGTATTTAACAGCAAGTTCCATGATTTTCTCCTGCGTGGCATCCTTAACATCAAGAATACCCGCCATATGCCCATTGCTCATAACGGCAATGCGATCACAAATGCCAAGCAGCTCGGGCATTTCGGAGGAAACAACTACAACGGCCTTTCCCTGCTTGGCGACATTGCCGATAAGCTGGTAGATTTCGTATTTCGCACCTACGTCAATGCCGCGCGTTGGCTCGTCCATGAGCAGGATTTCCGGTTTTGTGAGAAGCCAACGGCCTATAATGACTTTCTGTTGGTTGCCGCCGGACAAAAGCTTGATTTTGGTCTTCTTGCTCGGAGTCCTGACGTTCATCGACTCGATAACCCAGTCGGTATCTTTATCCATCCTTTTTTGATTCAAAAAAATCAACCTTTTATAGGAGACAATATTTGCTATAACCGAATTGAAGAGGACGGAATCCACTCCGAAAATTCCGCTGGCGCGGCGCTCCTCGGTCAGCATTGCAAAGCCGTTTTTCAGCGCGTCGCGCGAGGTCTTGTTGCTTATTTTTTTGTCGTGCACTACGATAGTGCCGGAGCTGTGGTGACGCGTTCCGAATATCGTTTCCAGGAGCTCGGTTCTGCGTGAGCCGACAAGCCCTGCGACACCGAGGATTTCGCCCTTGCGAAGGTTGAACGAGACATCTATACACCCGGGCATATATGTACTGGTAAGATGCTCCACGGTCATAATGTTTTCGCCGGGCTCATTGACCTTCGGCGGGAAACGATTTTCCATATCGCGCCCGACCATCAGGCTGATTATTTTGTTTAGCGTAAGCTCCGATGCTTTCTCGGTCGAAATCCATTTGCCGTCGCGCATAACGGTGACCTCATCGGAGATACGCAGCACTTCTTCCATTTTATGAGATATATAAATGATACCGACTCCGCTGTCGCGCAGCTTATTGATAATCTTAAAGAGCTGCTTGACTTCGTTGTCCGCCAGAGATGAGGTTGGTTCATCCAGAACCAGCAGTTTAATATTATGCGAAACCGCTCTGGCAATTTCCACCATCTGGCGACCGGAAACAGACAGGTTGCCGATTTTCTCTCTCGGGTCGGCGCCTATTTCCAGATCATCAAATATTTTCTTCGTTACATCGTACATCTTTTTCTGGTCGACGAGTCCCGCTTTATTGCGCGGAATGCGGCCCAGCCAGATGTTTTCCATGATACTGCGCTGCAAGACCTGATTCAGTTCCTGATGAACCATTGCAACACCGTTGTCCATTGCGTTTTTCGGATCCTTGAAATCCACTTCCTGCCCATCGAGCATGATAGTACCGGAATCACGGTTATAAATGCCAAAAAGGCACTTCATCAAGGTGCTCTTGCCGGCGCCGTTTTCCCCGCAGAGCGAATGAACCGTACCTTTGCGTACCTTTATCTGGACGTCGTCCAACGCCCTTACGCCCGGAAAGCTCTTGCTGATTCCGGACATTTCAAGAACATAGGTTTCTGACATATCCCTTACCTCAATCCTGCCATTATGGACAGGCGAGAATGCCATTCGGGAAAAAGCATTCTCGCCTGTTTTTCAATTAGACCTTTTGCTTATTGTCCGTTAAACGGGCTGTAGGGGATACGGATTGCGACCCCGGTATCGTCGAGCTTATAGCTGGTACCATCAAGCGCGCCTTTGCCAGCCAGGAAGTTTTCAGCGATGTCGATGCAGGCCTTTGCCATTGCATCGCCGTCCTGTTTAACTGTGCCCTGCATGTAGCCGGAGGCTATTGCGGATTTTGCGGCGTCAGTTGCGTCAACGCCCAGAACGATCATCTTCTTGTCGCCTTCTTTGCCGGTGTTGAATCCATGGTTCTGAAGAGCGGAGATAACGCCGGTAGCCATATCGTCGTTGTTGCAAAGAACAGCTTCGACATCTGTGTTAGCGGCAAGGATAGCTTCCATAGCATTCATAGCCTTCTCAGCGGTCCAGTCACAGACCTGAACGTCAGCAACAGGAACCATATCGAGGCCTTTGTCCTTGGCTTCGGACTGGCAGAACTCGGTACGTGCGATAGCTTCGAGGTTGTCGGCTTCGCCCTTGAAAACAACATACTGGACCTTGCCGTCACCGTTGCGGTCCCAGGCCTTGTCTGCGTTCCACAGATCAGCCAGCATGTCGCCCTGCATGACGCCTGCGTCCTGAGCTCTGGTGCCAACGAAGATGCACTTGTCATAACCCTTAAGTACACTTATGTCGGTCGGCTCACGGTTAAAGAATACAAGTGGGATGCCCTTGTCTTTTACGAGGTTGATTACTGTCTCTGCGGAGGACTGGTCGCACATGTTCACAAGCAGGCAGTCAACGCCGTCCTGAAGAATAGCATCCAACTGATCGAGCTGCTTGCCCTGATCGCCCTGTCCGTCATACATCTTGAGTTCGATGTTGCCGGCGGCATCAGAGTATTTCTGGATTGCTTCACGTACGGTGGACAGATACACGTCGTCATACTTGTAAACAAGTGCTCCGACTACGAACTTATCCGATGCAGCCGTGTCTGCGGAAGCAGCGGGGGCAGTGGATTCGGTCGCCGCGGGGGTGCCGCATGCTACAAGAGCCAGGGTCATTGCGAGTGCCAAGACAATGATTAATACCTTTTTCATCTTTTTGCTCTCCTTAATTATTTTGATTTATGTATGTGAACATAATAAATCACATTTTTCGGTTCCCCATACGGGCGGATTCCTATTTGTTTGTCCACCACACCGGGTTTTCAAGATAATCCTGATAAGGCGAAATCTCGACTTTCTTAAGCTTCAGCCAAGCCATAGCCTCGAGTACTTCCTTGCTGAAATCTCCCCGCACTATCGGGAAATGGTGCTGGAAGCGCGAAACAAGCACGGTATTCAGAAAGTCAATCGCCGAAACTGGCTTACGGTTAATTTCAAGCTTTCCCACCCAGCCGCGCGAACCGCAGAAGCTGGGCTTATCCGTGTCTATAATACTTCCGGTTGCAAGGAACATCGTGTCGATTTCTCCGGTAAGCCGTGCAATTGTAATATCGCCCGGATCAAAAACCATATCGCGGACAACGCCCGTACCGCTGACTTCCTTCTCACCTGGCTCGTGAGCCGTACCGGAATAGTTAAGCCCGTATTCAAAGCCTTTTTTCTCACAGAAGCGCCTGCTCGCGGGACCGCAGTGCCACATCAGTACCGTGTCGTCCTTCTTGTCGAAAGCAGACATATCCATCAGCGTCGTAATATCCTCCGACAGGTATTTGAGAAGCAGCATACTGATTGCGGAGGTAAGATCGCCCTCGCATGCGGTGGGAGTTCCCTTATCGTTCATCTCTCCCACAACCGCGCAGACGCTGTACAGATAATCCTCCTGGAACTTCGGCCAGCAGCTTATCGCTACGGCGTCATAACCGTTTTCCGCGATAAACTTATCATAAGCCAGCGAAAAGCGGGCGTTCATTTCAAGCATTTTTTCAGCCGTCGGATGGCGGAAGCCCTTTGCCTGAGCCGTTTCTTCAGCCATGCGGGCTTTCACTTTTGCTTCATCCATACTTATGGCAAGCTTTTTAAGTTCGTCATATTCATGCAGGCGATTGATGCGCATGCCGTCGAAGAGCTTAATAAGCTTACGCTCGTCGTCATACAAATCGTCAAAGCCAGGAGCGATACCGCCCACAAGAGCAACCTTGGACTGCTGCATATACTTGATGGCTTTGAGTGCGCGTATCGTAATGCGAAAACGGTCTATAAACAGCGTATCGTCTACATTTCCGTAAAACCATTTGAGAGGAAACTCGTATGAGTCGAGATAATGCCCGATTATCCCCGAATACATGTTGATGCTGCAAAGCGAGTTGAACGGAACCGCGCCGTCAGCCGCGCCCTCCGGAATCGCCCACAGTCCCAGTCTCGCATCCTTGGTGCGCGCGAAAACCGGTGCGAGAAAGCCCGCGGAAAAGCTGGTGCACTGCAGGAGGACAAAGTCCGTTTTTTCCGCTTCGAGAGCGCTGCGCGCTATGTATGCGTCGTCCGCAGTTATAACCTGCTTCGGATAGACGAATAACTCAAAATCCCATTTTTTCGCCAGTTTTGCCACCTCGGCGGAAGTCCTCCCGAAAGCGCCGTCTTTATCTCCGGGAAAACTGAGCTGCGAGCTGCCTACAAGGCCGACCTTCAATCTGTTCATAAAAAAACACCTAACAACTTCCATGCAACTATAGACTGACAGGCAAAACTTTTGCCAAGTCTTTTACTAAATTCATAGTAATACTTGCACAGAAAACTGTATAGGCATTTTTATTTAGAAATATGTAATTTCGTCCGAATGAAATTTTTTTACAGATTTATTGCTGATTGACCAATTCTGTTCATTTAACTAGTTTGATGTTATGCGTTTTGTATATGTTGACAGTCTTTTACGTTCCTTCTGTATGCTCTGCAGGTCACTCCGACCTGCTTTTTGAAGGAGCGCAAAAAGTAATTATAGTCGCAGAATCCAACCTTTTCGGCAATGGTAGACACAGGGAGATCAGTATCCTTAAGCAGGCTTTTTGCCGTTTCCACGCGTTTTTTCCTGATATAATCACCGATTGAGCAGCCCAGCCCTTCGTTAGTCAAAGAGTAAAAGGATGAGCGTTTCATGTTGAGATAAGTGCAGAGGTCCTCGACCGAAAAGCCCTGCGCCATATTGTCAATGATATAAGAGTCTATGCGATCAACAAGATTATTGCGGTCCACGCTGACGACGCGTTCGTTGAGCAGATAGCTGATGCAGGCTTTACCGATGAGGGTGGCCGCTTCAAGCTCCTCCTCGCTCCGGACGTCTATGAGGTCAATTACCCGCCGGAGCTCATCCTCGTTTGCAAGCTCCCGGTGTATTTCAAATAGATGCTGTTTGGTTTCGGCCGCTTTTTCGGCCCTGATCAGCTGACCGAACATAATATAGCCGATAATCATCTCTTCGAGCTTTATGGGAATAATCATATCCATCAGTCCCGCGTGGCACTGATAGGAATGGACGTCTTTTTTTTCATGACATCGCATGAACCCCTCCGCGTCACACTTCAAACACGCCTTGATTTCGTCACGGCGGATAAGCTGGCAGAATTCGCACTGGGGCAAAGGCCACTCTTGAAGCTGATTGAACTCCGTATCAAAAAACGATATCTTCAGATGGGTAAACATATAGAACGCCTTAAGCATCTCGATAAGGCGGCTTTTATCCACATAAAGTCCGTGGAAAAGCTTATAAACATTGTTCATCTGTACCCTCCCTGAATCAGGTCAGAACGGTTTTCAGCCTTTCGGCCACCCTATTCACATCAGCTGTGCCTGTCGTACCTATTTGTTGGATGGTAATTGATGATATGCAGCAGGCCAGAAGCGCCGCCTCCGCTTCGGATAGCCCAAGCGCGAGTCCCAGCACAATCCCTGCGTTTGTCGCGTCGCCGGCGCCTACGATGTCAATCTCCCCGTCCACACGGAAGGCGGGAACAATTTCGGTTCTGCCGTTAAACACGACGATGCCATCCGCCCCTCTTGTGACGTAAAGCGGTCTGCCGTTGCGGCGATAAAGCGTATCGCCTTTTTCAATTATAGCGTCAAGATCATTGACGTTCGCGTCCGGCTCTCCAAGCATATTAAAAAACTCGATATTGTTGCATTTAACCATCATGCTGCGGTATTCGTCTGCAAACGAGCGCGAATCGGCAAAGAAGATTTTATCCGTTCTCCGGGCGGCAAGCTCGCTGAGCTGAGAACGCAGCCAGTCGGTTACAGCACTCACGTTGCGCTGGTAGAACTGGTCGGTGATTATAACGCCGTCCGCCCAGTCCAGTACGATTTCAAGCTCGCGCATCATTTCGCGCTGCACCTCCATCGGTCGCTCGCAAATACTGCGAAAATCCAGGCGGTTCAATTCGCGGTACACGCCGTCCATTCCCTTGCGCATAGGCTTAGTATAAGTGCAGGTACAAATGCTGTCACTGCGTACCATGTGAGTAACGTCCGCGCCGACAGTCCTCAAGCAGTTCAGAAGCTCCCAAGCTTCGCCGTCCTCGCCTATGATGCCGATGCAGACGACCTGCGCCCCCAGCGCTCGCAGATTGTTCGTTATCGTTCCCCCGACTCCGGCGGACAGAAACTTGCGATGTACCTGATAGGCGGGCAAGCCCGTTTCGGCCGAAGGCTCGTCGTTCTCGGGGTCTATATAGAGATATTTATCGAGCGCGTAATCCCCAAAAACAACGATTTTCACTTTTTCAGTATTTTTCAGAGAAGAAATAACCCTTGCAACATCCATGCATTTTTCCTCCGTAATGCCGTGAGCGTTCAGCGCGCGTCGTCCAGCTCTAGAATGCGTCGCGCCAGAGCCGGAAGCGTTTTCTGATGTTCGCCGCATACATAGTGGCTGTGTCCGCCGTCGGCAACCGTGCGCGCAAGTATAGTTTTCCACGGGCGAAAATAATAGCGCGGGTCCGTCTTGGGCGGCGCGGCGTCATAGTTGTCGCTGTCGTCAATAGGCATCAAGTCAAAAACGGCGGTATTGAAATCCACAATTTTCTCTCCGTGCTGGCGCGCCACGTTGCGCGCCATTGCCAGAGCCTTGAGATAGACCTCAGGTCCCGCTACGGCTGAGCCGAAATTCAGGAACACGCCGTGCTGAAGCTTCATGACACTCTGCGCGTAAATGAGGAAGTCCGTGTAGGAGCAGGCACCCATTGCGGCGCCGTCGCAGTTAGGATGCTCATGTATAATGTCGTTTCCTATGCCGATGTGCACAGTGCAGGGCACCTGAAGGTGATAGCCCATAGCCAGTAAGCTGTTTTCACGAAATTTGAAATTGTTTTCCCAAATGTATTTACCCACAGCCTCGCCCCAGCCAAGTCCCTCCTTGGCTCCGGCCTTTATGGCTTCGTTTATGAGGCCTGTTTCCTGCCACATTCCGAACTGGCCCTCGCTTATGTATTTCGCGACGCTCTCGCAGGTCTCGCCTATCATCGCAAACTCAAAATCGTGGATGGAGCCCGCGCCGTTCGTTGCAAAGTGCGTCACGAGTCCGCGCTTCATAAGCTCTATCATGAACATGGCGTTGCCCGTGCGGATAACGTGAGCGCCGTACATCATGAGAACAGTGGCGTCATATTCGCGGCGGGCCTTCACTACGGCTTCAGCCAGTTTCGGCAGGGCGGGATGGTCGAACTCCGGTATCTCGTCGTCGATGTTTTTCAGAACCCTTGAGAGCTCAACATCATGTATGCGCTGGTTAAGCGGCAGAATCTCCAGCTGTGAACGATCAAATTGTGCAAACGGCATTTTTATCTCCCTTTCACAATTCGGCGGGGCAAAGGCGGCGTCGAATTAATTGTTATTTTATAAGCTCGTAAATTGCTTCGGTATCGCGGAAGTCGGGGATTATCGCATAGGCGCCCGCCGCTATAAGCCGGCTGCGCTTCCATTCGTTTACTCCCTCGCGCTTTGCTTCCTCAGTGGCCGCGCCTATGGCAAGGCCGCCGAGCTTTGCGACAAGCTCCACCTCCACATAACCGTCTCCGAACGAGACAAGCTCCTCCGGGCGTATATGTTCGTTTTCCAGCATGCTGTGTATAACAAGCTCCTTTGAGCACTCGGTCATCGCCTCGTGCGCGCCGTGGATACCGCCCTCAAACGCGTTTTCAAGTCCCAGCAGCTTTGCCTCATACAGCACGTCCTCCTCGTCGGTGCCGCTTGCGAGATAGCATTTAATACCGTGGGATTGCAGCAGCCCGAGAAACTGTTTGCTTCCGGGCACAAGCCATGCTTCCGGTTCAAGTGTGCCGGAAAAAAGGGCCTCCTTGCGCTCCTTGATGCGCAAGTCGAGACGGCGCAGGTACTCATTCTTGAACACGATGGGCTCCTGTTGCCTGCCGCCGCGCTTTTCAAGCTCCTCGTTCAGACGTATGCACTGAAAAATTGTCTGCTTTCCGGTGAGGTCTGTGACAAAACGGCGTACCGTCTGCTTTATCTCCTCGTCTGTTTCTGATGTGCCTGTCTCTTTGAGAATTTCGCAGAAATATGGAATCATGATATCCTGCCAACCCTCACGAATCAGACTGATTGTGCCGTCGAAATCAAAAAGCGCATATCGGATGTTGAATTTATCTTTATCCCACGGGCTGACGATCTCGACGCCGGATCGCGGCTTTTTGCAGTTCATTTTGCGTTTACCTCTCTTTATATCGTGCCTGAGCAGTGTTTTTTACATTCTTGCACAAATCACGAGGGTAGTCAATGAGTCAAAAAGTAAAACTTTACAGCTGGCTCGCCGGCGGGCATTATAAATCAGGCCCGCGAAAGCACAGAATGTGTCCGTTTAATAAAAAAGGAATGTATTTATGACATAAAATATGCTACACTTGAAAAGATGAATTTTATGTATCCCAGAAAAAAGAATCAGCGCCGCACTGATGTCGGGTTACGCATCAGGGACTTGTCCGCTGTGCTTATAGAAGATACAACAGGATAGGAGTTAGCTATGGATAAGGATCGTATTGCCGAAATATTGCATGAGGTTGAAAGCGGCAGTCTGAGCGCCGAAGCCGCTATGCTGGAGCTTAAGCTTACGCCCTTTGATGATCTTGGCTATGCAAAGGTGGATCACCACCGCGCTATCCGTCAGGGTATATCCGAGGTGATTTACGGCGGCGGAAAGACGCCGGAGCAGATATGCGGTATAATCGAGTCAATGCGTCTTGCCGGACAGAAAACGATACTGATAACCCGGCTTGACCCATGCGCTGCCGAGCTTGTGGCAAAAAGCTTTACTCTTAATTACCATCCGGAAGCAAAGGTAGGGATTGTCGGCGATATTCCCGAACCCTCCGGAAACGGCAGAATCATTATCGCAACCGGAGGTACCAGCGATATCCCAGTTGCTGAGGAAGCCGCGCTGACCGCCGAGGTGCTGGGCAGCACGGTATTAAGACTCTATGACGTCGGGGTTTCCGGCGTACACCGCCTTTTTTCCTTCACGAAGGAAATTATGAGCGCAAGCGTCATAATCGCCGTCGCCGGTATGGAGGGCGCGCTCGCAAGCGTAATAGGTGGAATGGCCGACTGCCCTGTCATCGCCGTTCCAACCAGCGTAGGCTACGGAGCGTCCTTCGGCGGGCTCGCCGCCCTGCTTTCGATGCTCAATTCCTGCGCAAGCGGCGTGAGCGTCGTAAATATCGACAACGGCTTCGGCGCGGGGTATCTGGCGAGCATGATAAACCATATTGGGAGCGCAAAATGAAAATACTGTATTTTGACTGCGGTATGGGCGCCGCGGGTGACATGCTCTGTGCCGCATTGCTGGATTGTTTAAATGAGCGGGAAGCGTTCGTCGCGGAATTCAATGCGCTCGGCCTTCCCGGCGTTGAAATGGCGCTCGAAGAAGCCGAGACCTGTGGGATACGCGGCCGGCGTGTCCATGTCCGTGTGCACGGATGCGAGGAAGGCGGCCGCGCAGGTCCGGAGCGGCACGGACATGAGCATGAGCATTTTCACGACTCCGAGTCCGAACACAGTCAAAGAAATCTCGACGAGGTTTTGAGGCTTATAAGCGGCCTGCCGCTTTCCGAAACGGTGCGCGGGGCCGCCGCGAGCGTATACCGTTCCATTGCCGAAGCGGAGGCAAAGGTTCACAACAGGCCGCTGGGCGAGGTTCATTTCCATGAGCTGGGCTCGCTGGACGCGGTGGCCGACGTAACGGCCTTCTGTATGCTGATTGAAAGACTCGCGCCGGAGGAAATCTGCGCCTCAGCCGTCCATGTGGGGAGCGGGCAGGTCAGGTGCGCTCACGGGCTGATGCCGGTTCCGGCTCCCGCGACAGCCGAGCTCCTTAGGGGCATACCCACTTACGGAGGCGAAATTAAAGGCGAGCTCTGTACGCCGACAGGGGCGGCGCTTTTGAAGCATTTTGTAAAAAATTTCGGAGCTCAGCCTGAAATGACGGTCAGTTCCGTGGGCTACGGCGTCGGGACGAAGGTCTTTCCCGCGGCGAACTGTGTAAGAGCTTTCATCGGCCAAGCGGAGGCTTTCTCGGAAACAGTTGAAGAAATCCGCTGCAATCTGGACGACATGACCGGAGAAGCCATCGGCTTTGCGATGGAGCTTCTTTTGGAAAACGGTGCGCTGGACGTTTTTTATACTCCGATAGGAATGAAAAAATCCCGTCCGGGCGTGATGTTGTGCTGCCTGTGCAAATGCGAGGATACCAAGAGGCTCTCGGAGCTTATGCTCCGGCACACGACAAGTCTGGGCGTTCGGATTGCCCGTTTCCGCAGGACAGTCCTCCCTCGTACAACAGAAACAGTCGGGACGCCATACGGTCCCATCAGGATAAAAAACGCCGGTGGAAGCTCCAAGCCTGAATATGATGATCTGGCAAAAATCGCGCGCGAAAACGATCTTACTCTCGCTCAAACGGCGGAGCTTATAAGAGGAAAACTCTCTGGTGATTGAAAGGGCAAGACACTATGGCATCGTTGGAAGAAAAGTTCGATATTCTGAGGAGTATTATTAAGGATTACGGCAGAGTTGGAATTGCTTTCTCCGGAGGCGTCGATTCCACACTCCTGCTCAAAGTTGCACATGATGTGCTGGGCGACAACGCTGTGGCGTTCACGGCCGCCCAGCGCTCCGTTCCGGCCTTCGAGCTTAAGGAGGCGGAAGATTTTTGCAGGACTGAGGGTATTCTCCAGATCGTATGCGAGATTAACGAACTGGAAACGCCGGAGTTTACCGCGAATCCTGCCGACCGCTGCTATTACTGCAAGCGGAACGTCCTGTCTCGTATTATCGGGGAAGCCGGAAAGCTGGGCATTTCTCAAATTGCGGAGGGCTCCAATGTCGACGATATGGGCGATTTCCGCCCTGGACGCAAAGCTGTTTTGGAAAGAGGAGTTTCAAGTCCTCTGCTCGAAGCGGGGCTCACAAAAGATGAGATACGCGCTCTGTCGAAACAGCTCAAATTGCCTACCTGGGACAAGCCCGCCTACGCCTGTCTTGCCTCCCGCATAGTGCGCGGCGAATCGATTACCGAGGAAAAGCTCCGGATGATTGAAAAGGCAGAGGGCTTCCTGATGGAAAACGGTTTTCGGCAAATGCGAGTCCGCGTTCACGGAGATTTGGCACGCATAGAAGTGCCGCCGGAAAATATTGAAAAGCTCGCCACTGCGGATTTCCGAAAAAAGCTGGTTGGAAAATTCCAGGAACTCGGCTTCCGATATGTTTCGCTCGACCTTGACGGTTATAAAATGGGGAGCATGAACCCCAAGGAAGTCTGAACGCTTTTCCCGTATACCCGTATATATAATATTTTTATCCATAAAAAAACGAGCTGTTTTATCCGGCAGATTTTAAAAACAGAACTTCGCAGACGGCATCCCGATTCATTTATCGGGGCGCCGCCTGCGGTCTTTTTATTTGTAATAACTCTTAATTTGCTCTCCCACGGGCAAAGCTCAGGTATGATTTACGCTTATCCGCGCCTAAAGTCCGTTATTTGGGACAGACACAAAGATATAATTTTGCCATAAAGACAGACATAAGAAACAAAAGGTGGAATTATTTATGAGAAGACATACTTCCAGTTTACTTGAAACGATTGTTGCCCCATTTGTGGGCTACATTGCACCGCAGCCGGAAAACTCATTTTCCTCGGAGAGAAGCAACTTCAGAGCGAAAATGCCGGTTGCCAATTCGGAAATCTTTTGCTTAATGATATTCATTGTCGCTTTGGCTTTTATTGCGGTCATCTCACCCGTTTTGTGCCTTTGCAGCTTATTTATCGACCTTCATCTCGAAGGCTTGTGGTATTTCTGGATGATTACCTTTGCCGAAACGGTATATTCAGTGTGGTCTATTGGGCGGAAAATAGGGGGAAAGTAACGCGCTTTTGCACTTATAAATATCGCATCAGTAATTTCTTGCCAATTTTCAATGTCCGGCTTATACTGTGACTGTCCGATAAACAGGACTCATCGCCACGCGCATTCCGAATAGTGGAGGAATCGATTATGCCAAAAAGCCCAAACCAGAAACTAAAGCTTTTGTATATCATGAGACTGCTGCTTGAAAAATCTGACGAAAAGCACCCCATGCCGGTGAGCGAAATAATCTCGAATCTGGAGTCAAACGCCATCTCCGCAGAGCGCAAAAGCATATATTCGGACATCGAGTCGCTCAGGCTTTTCGGTATGGATATCATCCAGCAGCGCGGAGCGAACGGCGGATACTATGTTGCAAGCCGCGACTTCGAACTGCCTGAGCTTAAGCTCCTTGTGGACAGTGTGCAGTCCTCCAAATTCATCACTCAAAAAAAGACGCTCACGCTTATAAATAAAATCGAAGGTCTTGCAAGCGTATATGAGGCACAGCTTCTGCACCGTCAGGTCTATGTCAAAAATCGTATCAAGAACATGAATGAGTCAATTTATTACAATGTCGATGAGATACATAACGGAATAGCAACGGACAGCAAAATCAGCTTTAAGTACTTTGATTATTCGGCAGACAAAGAAAAGGTTTACAGGCATGGAGGCGCTGTTTATTGCGTAAGCCCCTTTGCCCTGACCTGGGACGACGAAAATTATTACATGCTCGGCTATGACAGCTCTGCCGGAATCATAAAGCATTTTCGCGTCGACAAGCTTGCGGATATTACCGTTACCGATGAAAAGAGAGACGGGCGCGAGAATTTTGAAAACCTTGATCTGGCGGCTTATTCCAGAACCCATTTCGGAATGTTCACCGGCAAGGATGAAAGGGTTGAACTGGAATTCTCGAACAATCTGGTTGGCGCGGTAATTGACCGCTTTGGTAAAGACATAAGCATCGTACCGGCAGATGACGGGCACTTC
>JASDTK010000144.1:0-3449 GCA_041891555.1 Oscillospiraceae bacterium | reverse complement strand
GAGCCGCGCATGTACCTTGATGGCTCTTTCGTCGCGTGGCCCTCTCCAATAATCGCCGCCAACTCCCTCCGCTTTTCTAGCAATCGGGATGCCCACGGTCTGCGTCACGACCTGCCCTGAAATCAGGTCGTAGCTTGTGCCGCTGTAGGGCACCGCGGTATAAAGTGAATACTTGTCGTGCAGAAGCTGAGCGAACCCCTCCGCGACAGCGTCCTCGCCATGGTTTACAAACACCAGGGAGGGCTTCTTTCTAAAACCTGATATCCACTCGATAAGCCCGTCTCTGTCGGCGTGACCGCTGATGCCGGGCATCAGATACAGCTCCGCCTCGACCTGTATCGGTTCGCCGAAGAGCTTGACCTCCTTGGCGCCGTCAAGCAGAATGCGCCCAAGTGTGCCGCTCGCCTGATAGCCGACGAAAAGAATAAGGTTCTCCTTTTTCCACAGATTGTGCTTGAGGTGATGGCGTATGCGTCCCGCCTCGCACATTCCGGAGGCGGAAATAATGACCTTTGGAGTCTCGTCAAAGTTTATCGCCTTGGATTCGTCGCTTGAAACGGACATTTTCAAATCGGGGAACACCAGAGGGTTAATCCCTTCCTTAAACATCTCTCTGATCTCGTCGTCAAAGGCCTCGGGGTTTGCCTGCAAAAACACCGCGGTGGCTTCGTTCGCAAGCGGGCTGTCCACATAAACGGGGAACCCGTCATACCCTCTGACCAGCCCCTGATCCTTGATTTTGCGCAGATAGTAGAGTATCTCCTGCGTCCTACCGACGGCAAAGGACGGTATGACAACGTTGCCGCCGCGGTCAAAGGTACGCTGCAGGCAGCTTACAAGTATCGGCAGAGTATCGGAAGCGGATTCATGCAGCCTGTCTCCATAGGTGGATTCAACGACAAGATAATCGGTTTCCTCAATTAATTTCGGGTCATTCAAAATCGGCTTGTTCTTGTTCCCGACATCGCCGCTGAACACAATTTTCTTTGTGACGCCGTTTTCTGTTATCCACACCTCTATGCTTGAGGAGCCGAGCAGATGCCCCATGTCGTTAAAGCGGATTGAGACATTGTCTCCGACCTCTTTCATTTCGTCATATCTGCAGCCAAGCATTTTTTCGACGGTGCACTGTGCGTCCTCTATAGTGTACATAGGCTCAAGCGGCGGCATTCCGGAGCGCTGCGCCTTGCGGTTTCGCCATTCTGCTTCAAACTCCTGAATATGCGCGGAATCCATAAGCATTATCTTGCTCAGATTGACCGTTTCCTCTGTGGCATAGATAGTACCGCGAAAGCCGTTTTTACACAAAAGCGGCAGCTTACCCGAATGGTCAATATGTGCGTGTGTCAGGAAAACGCCGTCGATACTTCCGGCGTTGATAGGGATATCCTGATTCACGAAAAAATCCGCGCCCTGTTCCATCCCACAGTCAACAAGAAAATTCTTGACGTTTGTCTCAATCAGCGTACAGCTTCCGGTAACTTCGTGCGTCGCGCCCAGAAATGTAATTCTCATATGAATTACCTCCATTTGAATAACGGATTGTCTTATAACTTTAAAGTAGTTCTGTTATCTATTTTAGCACAAATCTGCGCGGCTTTGAAGCTATTTCCGCAAATAATGACAGTGTGCCCCGTAAAAACCGAAAATAATTTAGATACTGGATTTTTCTCTTTTGCTGTGCTATAATTTTTTCCGCTACAAAATGTTACTAAACCACGTGGATTAGCAGATACTAAATACTTTTCATATATTTACACTCGGAAAGGAATATCCTATGTTAGAACTGAAAAATGTCAATTTCAGCGCCGACGGGAAGCATATTCTCAAGGACGTCAGTTTCACGCTCGACGCGGGAAAATTCATAGCCATAACAGGGCCCAACGGTTCGGGCAAATCAACTCTCGCGAAAATCATCATGGGTATCGAGAAGCCCGACAGCGGCGAGATACTTTTTAATGGCGAGGATATAACAAGCTATTCCATAGACCAGCGCGCAAGAATGGGCATTTCCTTCGGCTTCCAGCAGCCTGTCAGGTTCAAGGGAATAACTGTCCACGACCTTCTGAATCTCTCCGCAAAGGAAAAGCTCTCAAACAAGGACGCCTGCAATATTCTGGCGACTGTCGGACTCTGCGCGAATTCCTATCTGGACCGAGAGGTAAACGCCTCCCTTTCCGGCGGCGAGCTAAAGCGCATTGAGATCGCCTCTGTCATCACAAGAGGAACCGCACTCACTATTTTCGATGAGCCTGAGGCAGGCATCGATCTGTGGAGCTTCAACAACCTCATCCGCGTTTTTAACGAGATGAGAGAAAAGCTCGCGGGCAGCATCATAGTCATTTCGCATCAGGAGCGCATTTTGAATATCGCCGACGAAATCATTCTTTTAACCGAAGGCAGAATCGCAAAAATCGTCCCTCACGGCGAGCCTCTCGAAGCCTTCATTCCCGTGCAGGATGTACGTACCTGCTGTAAGCTGTAAGGAGGGCAAATAATGGATAAGGTAGTTTTGGATAAATTTGATTCCGCTCTTCTTAAAGCGGTCGCCGATCTCGACAGTCTGCCGACGGGGGCTTTTTCCCTTCGCAGAAACGGTCAGCCTGTCAAGGTCAACATTACGCCCAATATAAATATAATCCCGAAAAAAGATAAACCCGGCATTGATATCTATGTCCGCGCCGATACAAAGGGCGAAACAGTCCACATTCCCGTTGTCATTACCGAAAGCGGAATCAACGACGTAGTATATAACGACTTCTATATCGGCAAGAACGCTGACGTCATCATAAACGCCGGCTGCGGTATTCATAACGACGGCTGCAACGACACACATCACAACGGTATTCACCGCTTTTTCCTGGACGAGGGCGCAAAGATTCTCTATGTTGAAAAGCACTACGGCGAGGGCGACGGCTCGGGCAAGCGCGTGCTTGACCCTGTAACCGAGGTGCATCTTGGCAAAAACTCCTCCTGCGAGATGCGCACAACGCAGATTAAAGGGGTCGACTCCACGATTCGCACAACGAACGCCGTAATCGGAGACGGAGCAAGCCTTGTAATTACAGAAAAAATTATGACGCATGGCGACCAGCTTGCGGAGACTAACTTCCTGGTCGATCTTGACGGCTTCGATTCAAAGGTGCAGGTCACCTCACGCTCAATTGCAACGGAGAACTCGACGCAGAAATTTGTTTCCAACGTAAACGGCAACAACCAGTGTTTCGGCCATGTCGAGTGCGATGCAATAATAAAAGATCACGGCAAAGTCATTTCAATACCTGAAATTACAGCGAACTGCGTAGACGCGAACCTTATCCACGAAGCTGCAATCGGCAAAATCGCCGGCGAACAAATTATTAAGCTAATGACTATCGGCCTCACCGAAAGCGAAGCCGAAGCGGAAATTATTAACGGCTTCCTGAAGTAGCTATGCACGGAGGCATACA
>JASDTK010000143.1:0-3455 GCA_041891555.1 Oscillospiraceae bacterium | reverse complement strand
TTCCTGACGTCAAGACAGGGTATAATTCTTTTCGTAATCATCAGCACACCGCCTTTTTCAAAACAGCAATCGCAGACGCAAGGTCAATACTGCCCGTATACAGCGACTTACCCAGAATCGCGCCGGCGACTCCCGTTCTTGCGAGCAAAATAAGGTCACCAATCGCCGTAACTCCGCCGGAAGCGACTATATCCATAGAAAAGCGCTTAGTTAATTCCTTATATAAGTCCAGATTGACGCCCTGCATCGCCCCATCCTTTGAAATGTCTGTGCAGATAATAGTTTTCACACCTATATCCTGCATTCTTGTGCAAAAGTCAAAGCAATCCTCGGCGCTTATCTGCGTCCAGCCGTGTGTCGCGACAAAGCCGTCCCTGATATCAACGGCGACAGCGATTTTGTTGCCGTAGCGGCTGACGGCTTCAAGCAGAAATTCAGGGTCTGTTACCGCCGAAGTTCCAATAACGACACGCAACACCCCGAGCTCAAGATAGCGCTCAACAGTTCCGATGTTGCGTATTCCGCCTCCCACTTCGACTGCCAGACCGCTTTCCGCAACTATACTTTTGATAGTATCATAATTCGCAGTACCGCCGTCTTTCGCCCCGTCGAGGTCAACCAGGTGCAAGAACTTAGCTCCGGCTGTCTTAAAGTCACGTGCGACATCAAGCGGTGCATCGCTGAAGACTGTCATTTTTGTGTAATCTCCACGAAGAAGGCGGACTGCCTTTCCGTCGCACAGGTCAATCGCAGGGTAAAGCTCCATAACTCCTCCAATGGCCGTTCAGTTGATCTCACAAAACGCTCGTAAAATCTTCAGTCCTACATTACCGCTTTTTTCAGGATGAAACTGCATTCCGAACACATTATCGCGCTCGACTGCCGCCGTGAGCGGTGCCCCGTAATCTGCGGTTGCCGTTACGCTTTCGTCGCAGTCCATTCCTGAATAAGAGTGTACAAAATACACATAGTCGCCTTCACTGATTAATTCAAACAACTTGGATTTTTTTCTTCTATCTCCCATTTGGAGAGAATTCCAGCCAATATGCGGCACTTTATATCCCATCGGGATAATCGTTGCAATGTGTCTGACCTCTCCCGGTATCAGCGCGAGGCCCTCTGTGATACCATATTCATAGCTTCTTTCAAATAGCATCTGCATACCCAGACATATTCCCATCAGCGGTTTGCCCTTTTTTGCTTCCTGTATTATCACTTCGTCAAGGCTATTCACCGTCAGTTTTTCTCTTGCATCCGTGAACGCTCCTACCCCCGGAAGTAATATTCTGTCAGCGTTTTTAATTATTTCTGGCTCACCCGAAACAACAGCATCGACACCGATAAAAGACAACGAACTTTTTAGTGAAAATAGATTCCCGACGCCATAATCAACTATGACTGTCATCACAGAACTCCTTTTGTCGACGGCAAAACTCCGCTGAGCAGCGAATCAATGGAACACGCTTGCTTCAAAGGCCTTGAAAACTCCCTCCAGTATATGATGAGAGTTTTCACCCGCAAGTTGACGTACATGAAGAGTAATTCCGGAAGTACGAACAAATCCCAAAAGAAATTCCTTTACGAGCTCCGTATCAAAATCTCCGACCTTCTCAGTTGGCGGCGTCACCTCGTATGAAAGATATGCGCGTCCTGAAATATCGACGGCACACAGAATAAGCGCTTCATCCATCGGAAGTATAATATCTCCATATCGGATAATCCCGCACTTATCTCCGAGAGCGTTCGCGAAGGAGGTTCCAAGGCATATCCCAATATCCTCGGTTGTATGATGATAATCCACATGGACGTCACCGACACATTTGAGTTCAAGCCCGAAGCGTCCGTGATGCGCAAACAGATTAAGCATATGGTCAAGGAAGCCACAGCCTGTTTCGATTACAATCTCTCCGCCTTCAAGGTCGAGCGAAAGCGTAATTTCAGTCTCTGAAGTTTTTCGATTGAGCTCATATTTTCTCATCAGGCAAGCATCTCCTTTAGTGAAGTGAGCAGTGAATCCATCTGGTCTTTAGTCCCCACCGAAATTCTGACATAGTCAGCTATTCTCGGTTTTTCAAAGTGGCGAACCAGTATTCCTCGCTCGCGTAGCCCCTTATACAGCTCATTGCCCTTAAGCTTCGGATGCCTTGCAAATATGAAGTTTGCCTTTGAGCTGGTCAGTTCAAAACCAATATTGTGTAGTTTCTCGCCGGTATGTTCTCTTTTTTGGATAATATTATTATTGTTGTTATCGTAATATTCCTGTTGCTGCAACGCAGCCGTTCCTGCCAGCAGGGTCAAACGGTTTACATTATAGGGATTAATGGAATTGCGAAGCTTATCAAGGTCAGCAATAAGTTCCTCGTTTCCTATCACATAGCCCAGTCTGGCTCCCGCGAGAGAGCGCGACTTTGAATAGGTCTGTACAACAAGCAGGTTATCGTATTTCGCGGTGAGCGGAATGCAACTCTCTCCCCCGAAATCTATATAGGCCTCGTCAATCAGTACGACGTTGTCAGAGTTATTTTTGACTATGCTTTCAATGTCCTCAGTTGACAGACAGATGCCAGTCGGCGCGTTGGGATTTGCTATTACGATCATCGTATCGGAGTTATAGTAGTCCTCTGTGCAAATCGAGAAATCACTGCGTAGCGGAACCTCTCTTTTTGCTATTCCATGCAAATCTGCGAAGACAGGATAGAAACCATAAGAAATATCCGGATAGGATACTCCTTTAATTCTGTCACCAAAGGCCATGAACGCGAAGGAAAGAAGCTCATCCGAGCCGTTGCCTGCTATAACATTTTTGGGAGACACTCCGTATTGCTTCGCTAATGCCTCGCACAGATATTTGCATTCCGGGTCGCTGTAAAGCCGAAGGTCTTTGACTTCTTCACAGTTAATCGCTTCAATGACCCCCGGTGCCGGCGGATAAGGCGACTCGTTGGTGTTGAGCTTAATATAACTTTTGTCTCTTGGCTGTTCGCCCGGAACATAGGCCCTGAGTGAGGAAAACTTCTCGTTCATGAATCTGCTCATTCCTTCCACCTGCCTTTATCTTTTTGATCTTATTGTCGCACTGACAGCGTGGGCGCGAAGCCCCTCTTTTTCCGCAAAGTACGCTATCTTTTCACCGACAGCATTCAGCTCGTCTCTTGAATAGTACATGTAAGAGGATTTCTTTACAAAGTCATCAACCGAGAGCGCACTTGAAAATTTCGCCGTTCCGCCGGTCGGCAGGGTGTGGTTTGTCCCCGCGAAATAGTCTCCCAGCGGTTCGGGGCAGTTGCGGCCAAGAAAAATGGAACCGGCGTTAATTATCTTATCAAGATAATTAAATGGCTCATCCAAGCATAATTCGAGATGCTCCGGCGCAATTTTGTTCGATATCGAAATTGCTTCCTCCTGTCTCTTATACACATCTCGCAGGGGATAGTCCTGTCTCTTATACACATCTC
>JASDTK010000142.1:0-3494 GCA_041891555.1 Oscillospiraceae bacterium | reverse complement strand
ATCATCTGCCCCACCGCGTATGCAAGGCCTGCGGCTACTACAACGGACGCAAGGTTCTCGACGTAAAAGGGTAAACTTGAAGCTTGAGGAGAGGAGGCACACGCCCCCTCTCTTTTTGCTTTGCCTGTAATATGTCATACAGGCTGCGCTTTCTCGTCTGAGGAGCTTATTAAGCCTCTTCATACACTTTTGAAAGGATGCATTATGGGTTCTGTCATTACGAAAATTGAAAAGTACAGTCCCCTGCTTCACAAGGCAAAAGTCGGGGACAGGCTCATCTTTATTAATGGCAGGGAGCTTGAAGATGTGCTCGATTACAAGTTCTTTTCCTACGACTCAAAGCTTGAGGTCGTTTTGGAATCCGTAAACGGACAAAGGCGCACGGTAAAAGTCAAAAAAGATGCCGGAAGCGACCTTGGACTCGAATTTGAAACCTATCTTATGGACAAGGCGCGTGCTTGTAAAAACCGCTGTGTGTTCTGCTTTGTCGATCAGCTGCCGAGAAATATGCGCAAAACGCTTTATTTCAAGGACGACGACTCGCGGCTCAGCTTTTTAACGGGCAACTATATCACGCTCACAAATCTGTCCGAGCGCGAGCTGCAGCGCATAATCGACCTGCGTATAAGCCCCATAAACGTATCCGTCCACGCGACGGAACCTGAACTCCGAGCGAAGCTTCTGGGAAATCCGGAAGGTGCAAACGGCTACGAGCTTCTTAAAAGGCTCGCCGCCGGCGGAATAACGATGAACTGCCAGATAGTCTGCTGTCCGGGGTTGAACGACGGTGAGGCACTTTCTAGAAGCATGGTTGACCTCGCCGTGCTTTATCCTCAGGTAAATTCCGTATCAATTGTCCCCGTGGGACTTACAAAGCACAGAGACCACCTCTTCCCTCTTAAGCCCTTTGACAGGAACAGCGCCGCCGAAACGCTCGACAGAATTGAGGCCTTCGGTAAAGTCTGTCTTGAAACGCATGGTAGCCGCATTTTCTTCCCTTCGGACGAGCTGTTTCTGAAAGCGGAGCGGCCTATACCCGAGGACACCTATTATGAGGACTACACCCAGCTCGAAAACGGCGTCGGGCTTCTGCGGCTATTGCAGGAAGAATTTGCTTTTTCTCTTGAAAATGAAACGGTATTTTGCGACGGAATATCTTTTTCTATAGCAACCGGTGTTTCAGCGGCGCCTTTTTTGTCAAAGCTATTAGTGACAGCGCAGAAAAAATATGGTAACATTGTCGGAAAGGTATATCCGATAAAAAACGACTTTTTCGGACACACAATAGATGTGGCGGGTCTCG
Source organism: Oscillospiraceae bacterium (assembly GCA_041891555.1). Classification (GTDB taxonomy): domain Bacteria; phylum Bacillota; class Clostridia; order Oscillospirales; family Oscillospiraceae; genus UBA2658. The sequence continues at coordinate 2,191 of JASDTK010000142.1, read as the reverse complement.
TTACGGGGCGTGACCTTATAAACCAGCTCCACGGCAAGGATTTGGGTAAGCGTCTTTTGATTCCTCAAGTCATGCTGCGTGACGGCGAGGGAGTTTTTCTCGACGATGTAACAGTGTCCGAGGTTGAGAACGAACTTGGAATCGAGGTCATCCCCATAGGTCAGGACGGCGGAGAGCTGTTTCTCGCCATGACAGGCAGCTTCTCGCAGCGCGAGCTTAATTACCCTAAGAAATAAAACATAAAGAACCAAGGAGGGCAACCATGAAACCGCTTGTTGCCATCGTAGGACGGCCGAACGTGGGCAAGTCCCTGCTTTTTAACAGAATAGTCGGTCAGCGTCTCTCCATAGTCGAGGATACGCCTGGCGTCACGCGTGACAGACTCTACGCACCCTGCGAATGGAACGGCGTCGGCTTTGACGTGGTAGATACCGGCGGCATTGAGCCGAGAACAGACGACGAAATTTTACTCTTTATCCGTGAACAGGCACAAATTGCAATTGACACGGCTGACGTTATCGTCTTTGTTACCGAAATCGGGACAGGCGTCACCGCCGCCGACGCGGATGTCGCGAGCATCCTTCAGCGCTCACGTAAGCCCGTTGTGCTCGTTGTAAACAAGATGGACAAAACTGGCGTCACAGATCCCTCTTTTTATGAATTCTATTCGCTCGGACTGGGTGACCCGATAGCCGTTTCAGCCGTGCACGGTCACGGAACCGGTGATATTCTCGACGCCTGCGTCAAACTGTTTCCAAAATTCGAAAGCTCCGATGAGGATGAGGATCGCATCAAGGTTGCGGTTATCGGCAAGCCGAACGTCGGCAAATCCTCTCTTGTCAATCTGATTTTAGGCGAAAACCGCTGCATCGTTTCCAATATTGCCGGCACAACGCGCGATGCCGTAGACAGCCGTGTGGACAGCGAACTCGGCAAATATATTTTTATCGACACTGCGGGCATCCGCCGTAAATCTAGAGTTGACGACCGCATTGAGAAATTTTCCGTCATGCGCGCCCAGCTTGCCATTGAACGCGCGGACGTCTGCCTCATCATGCTCGACGCGCGCGAGGGAGTTACCGAACAGGACACAAAGATTGCCGGTCTCGCGCACGAATCCGGCAAGGCCAGTATCATTGTTGTCAACAAATGGGATCTCATCGAAAAGGACTCAAAGACAATGGATAAGATGCGCGCGGACATCATGCACGACCTTGTCTTCATGACCTATGCCCCCGTCCTTTTTATTTCCGCCGTGACGGGTCAGCGCACAAACCGTATTTTCGAGCTTGTGAACTATGTGAACGATCAGAGCGCAATGCGCATCACTACGGGTATGCTCAACAATGTGCTCGCAGATGCTCAGGCAAGAGTCCAGCCCCCTTCCGACAAGGGTAAACGTTTGAAAATATACTATATCACGCAGACCGGTATACGTCCCCCGACCTTCGTTTTGTTTGCTAACAGCCGCGAGCTTTTCCATTTTTCATATAAAAGATACATTGAAAACCAGATTAGAAGTGTTTTTGGATTGGAGGGTACGCCCATTCGCATGGTCATCAAGCAGAAGGGCGATAGTGAAGGATGACACAGCTGACTCTCTTTCTTGTAATTACCGGAATTATATCTTATTTTCTGGGCGGTATGAACGGAGCCATCATAGCTTCCATGAACATTTTCAACCGGGACGTCCGCAATTACGGCAGCGGAAACGCGGGGCTTACGAACTTCACGCGCACCTTCGGCAGCAAGGGCGTCGTGTTGGTGCTTATTGTCGACATTATAAAAACCATAGCAGCCGTTATGCTCGGCCACTGGCTGCTCGGTATGGTCGGCTTTCCTGTCATCGGCAAATTGTTTGCCGGCTTTTGCGCCATGCTCGGTCATGTCTACCCTATCTATTATCGTTTTCACGGCGGTAAGGCAGTGCTTTGCGCCGGAACTCTCGTCTGGCTTATTGACTGGCGTGTGGCTCTTATCTGTTGGGTCATTTTTCTCGTTGTTGTCGTGTTTACAAAATATGTTTCGCTCGGCGCGATATCGGGAACAGCTTTCTTTCCGATCGGGCTTTTAGCTTTCAGTTACTCGGGACTCGAGGTCATACTCGGACTTCTCTGTGCGCTGCTTCTGGTGTTCGCACACCGTGAAAACATTAAGCGGCTGCGCAGCGGCACCGAGAGCAAGCTAAACC